>JAFVAR010000009.1 GCA_017480425.1 bacterium
AAATGTCAAGTCCGAAGATGGAGTAGGCGAGTTAGGCGTAAGCCGATTGAGCCGTATACAAGATATACCAACTGCGCATTCGAAAATTGAAAATTTAATATATGGGTGCGTGGCGCAGTTGGTAGCGCAGTTGACTCTTAATCAATTGGTCGTGGGTTCGAGTCCCACCACACCCACCATTTAAAAGACTCCTTTGGGGGTCTTTTTTAATGGGACATCGCACCGCATTTGCTCTCGCAAATGGGGTTCTTTCTCCATTGGCTTTATAAAACATTACATTAAAATAGTAAGACTCTACGGAAAACGTGACGTTTAGTCACCTTTTCCTGCTCGCCTACGGAGTCCTTCACCACACCCACCATTTAAAAGACTCCTTTGGGGGTCTTTTTTTAATGGGACATCGCACCGCATTTGCTCTCGCAAACGGGGTTCTTTCTCCATTGGCTTTATAAAACATTACATTGCAATAGTAAGACTCTACGGAAAACGTGACGTTTAGTCACCTTTTCCGGCTCGCCTACGGAGTCCTTCACCACACCCAAATTTAATTATAAAGAGGGTTCAAGCCCTCTTTTATTTTGCTTATTTTGCCATACAAACTGTATTTTTATGAGTAATTTTTTGTTGGCAAGTCAATTGTCTACTTTTTGGGAACAGTTCACTCTCCCTCTCCAATTGGATAACGACTTGCGAACAGAGGGTGAAAGCGTTTAGCGTACCTGTTTAACGTGAGCAAGTCAAGACAGTGTTGGGGTGAGGCTACAGAATTAGTTTAAAATAATCTCCCTCGCCCGCAGTATCCATTCAGTGGGAGAGGGTTGGGGTGAGGGTAAAATAAAGTTAACAAAGAATAATATACACCCTCATCTGTCCTTTGGCCACTTTCTCCCCTCAAGGGAGAAGAAAAGAATAATCCTCACCCGAGTTTTCAAAGCTTCGAACCACCGTTCTCAGCTTGACAACTCTCCCTCTCCAGTGGGAGAGGGCAGAAATGTACCCTCATCTGTCCTTCGGCCACCTTTTCCCATCTAGGGCGAAGGGAAATTTTTATTTCTCACCACACTTCACAAGTATTGAATAATATGTTATCATGAATATTGTATAAAGTTTTTAACTGACAATAAAACCAGACATAAGAAAGCGAGGATAGTCCGTGAAGAAGAAGTTTTTGCCTGCATTTTCATTAATGGAAATGATGGTCGTATTGTTGATTGTAGCAATAGTTGCTGCAGCATCTGCCCCGATGATATCAAAGAAAATGATGCGTACAACCGGAACCGGTGACAGCCCGTGGGTATTCACAGGAAACGGAAATAATATAGCTTATAACATGGCAGGAAATGCTAACACCACCGCAATAATCGGTGGGAATAGGAATCTTCCAAACGATCTGCGCAACAGCAGATTGTATATAGAAGTGAACGATAGAGTTCCCCAAATTGTTTTTGGTCCTCCTGAAAATAATATATTTGGCCGTATACAAATTAATCCTGCCAACAATAATCTTTTTCTGGGCCATATCAATATGCCAATAAGCTTTGGCAGTAACAATCTAATAATTGAGACTGATGGTACAGTTTCCTCTTTTGGAGACAACAGTATCCGTAGCAATAATCTAATTATAGGATCAAATTTACAAATAACACAACGAAGAAGTCCTACGGGTGTTGGTGTTGGAAATATGACTATAGTGGGAACTGCAAACAACAACGACGCATTCATGCCAACAATTTTCGGAAGAAATATTACTATAGATGCCAGAGATGACACTGACGATGTAGGTGTAACATATGGCAATGTTGCAGTTGGCGTAAATCTCAACATACGTGGTAGGATAGCAGAAAGAAATGTACTTATAGGCAGTGTATCTACACTTGGTGATACTAACGGACAAAATAGTCGTTCTATTGGTATTGGAAATGAGGTCACATTAATTGGCCAAAATTCTATTGGTATTGGAAATGGGGTCACATTAAATGGCCAAAGATCTATTGCTATAGGAAGTGGTGCAAGTGTACATAATGACAATAATGCCAGAGATAATGCTATAGCAATTGGTAATAATGCAGCAGCTAGACATGCAAATTCTATAGCTATAGGGACAAATGCTTATACAACAGCTGCAAATCAAATTATGCTTGGTTACTTACAAGCGCCTGATCATTGGGCGTCACGTCCTTCAACGGTTGTTATTCCAGGATTTTTGAGAATTAATCCACAGAACATTATGGGAACAAATAATAGACAAATAGGTGTATTGATTGATAATAAATTTTACCCGCTTGTTGCAAGTGGTAATCCAGTCATCAGCAATCTATACGAAAATGAGGACGGTACAACTTCTGCTGACGGTGGCGTAGTAGACGGTGTGCAAACCGGAGTTTTAGATCAACGGACTTCTGACCGCAGGTTGAAAAATGTTGGGGATAAGTTCACAGGCGGATTAGAGGAATTAAAAAAGCTTGAAATCTTTAATTACACCTTCAAAAACGATGAAAAGAAGAGCCCTAAGGTCGGTGTAATGGCTCAAGACCTTCAAAAAATCTTCCCGATATCCGTAACGGAAGGCGATGACGGATATTTATCAATCCGCTGGGACGAAATGTTCTACGCTGCAATAAATGCAATAAAAGAACTTGATAACAAGATTACTGCAATAACAGAGCAGATAAAATCATATTTCGACAAAGTAGAAAAACTTGAAGCTCAAGTTGAAAGTCAAAAACAAACAATTGATGAATTAAAAGCGCAAAATGCAGAGTTTGAAAAACGACTCAAACGTTTGGAAAAGAAACTATAGAAACTGAAGAGAAACATCGCCGCATTTATTAAAAATGCGGCGATTATTTTAAAAGAGAAATGGACGTTTTTGTGGGCAAAAAAGAACTAAAGGGATAAAATTTACTTTTACAATATCCACCCTCATCCATCCTTCGGTCACTTTCTCCCCTCAAGGGAGAAGGGAAGAATAATCCTCATCCGAGTTTTCAAAGCTTCGAACCACCGTTCTCAGCTTGACAACTCTCCCTCTCCGGTTGGAGAGGGCAGAAATGTACCCTCATCCGTCCTTCGGAAACCTTCTCCCATCAAGGAAGAAAGGAAAAATAATCCTCACCCGAGTTTTCAAAGCTTCGAACCACCGTTCTCAGCTTGACAACTCTCCCTCTCCAATTGGAGAGGGCAGAAATGTACCCTCATCCGTTCTCAAGAAGACCTTTTTTCATAAAGCCAGAAGGAATATTTAAAAGTTTCCGCATTCTCTTAAATGTAACGATTTCTTAATAAACTATGATTTTTAGGCAAATTTTCATTAAAAAAATACTTTAAATAGTTAAATAGGAAGTGTAACATAGAGCATGAACTTTTTTAACAATATACCCCAGCTTAACAACTTTATAACAAACATAAACCCGTCTGCAATCCGGTTTCGAGGAGCAGTAACAGAGTTATATCCTGCGAAATTTGAACCGAGAAAGGATTCATTTAACTCAAATCCTCTCTATGGAGATAATTTTTATGCTCAGCTGGAATTATCCGTAAAAAATAACCCTCGAATAAAAGAAATTGCAAAGCAGTACGGATTTCCGCTCAAAATAAACATACAAGAATTAGAAAATCTAAAATCCGGACACCTGATGGATGCCCGTGTTACCGCAGCAAAAATCTACTCTGCACTTCCTTCCGACATGAAAACAGAAGTAAATCTTGCAGACCTGCAACAGGCAGCTATGCTTCATGACATCGGGAAAATAATAATCCCCGATAAAATTTTAAACAAAAAAGGTACTTTGACTCCTGATGAACGGGAAATAATTGAACAGCATTCGGAAATCGGTTATGAAATGCTCAAAGATATGAACATTAAGCCGGAAGTGTTGGAACTTGTTAAATATCACCATCAAAATCAAAACGGCAGCGGATACCCGCAAGCAAAAAATGATTTTGAGTACAATCTTGGAATACAAATTCTAAAAACTGCAGATAAATACACTGCACTTACAGAAGACAGAAGCTACAAAAAAGCAATGCCGAAAGAGGAGGCGCTAAAAATTATCTACGAAGATGTTCAGTCGGGAGAAATTCCGATAGAAATCTACAACGCATTAAAAAATACGGCATAAATATCAACCGAATACAAATAGGGCGGATTTGCTATAGCAAATCCGCCCTTCAAACATTATTTCAATACTTCCACAAGAGCTTTTACTACATCAGGGTCCCATTTGATTCCTGATTCTTCCTGTATTATAGAAAGTGCTTTATCTTTAGTCATCGCCTCTCTGTATGAACGGTCAGAAGTCATTGCGGTATAGGCGTCTGCTACAGCAATTATTCTTGAACCAAACGGAATTGATTTACCCTTCAGACCTTCAGGCTCACCGCCGCCGTCCCATCGCTCTTTATGATAGTGAATATACGGTATAACTTCAGATAGGAAGTTTATATTCATTAATAGATTAACTCCGACATTCGGGTGATTTTGAAGTTTTTCCCAATCTTCTTTTGATAGTTTTCCCTGCTTTGTAAACAATGATTCAGGAAGTGTAATCTTACCGATATTCTGCAACAATCCTGCATAATAAACAAGGTCTGTTGTTTTTTCATTCAAGCCCAACTGTTTGCAGAGTTTCTTAGAAAGTTCTGCAGTATTCTGTGAATGCGCAACCTTATACTGTCCTTTATCATCAACCGCTTTTGCCAGTTTTTCTACAAAAGCCTGTTGTTGAGAGCCCAAATCTCCAATCAGTGCAGTTAGTTCAGCCCGCTTATATTGCAATTCTTTTTCGAAAATAGAATCATCCTTAATAAGATTTTCCGTTTCTTCTATTGCTTTTTGCAAGTGCATTGAAGTACCGAACAGTCTTCCTATCGTTTCAAGAAGCTGCATATAAACTTTCTTTATCGTTTTTTCTTTATAAGTTTCAATTACAATTACACCAACTACATGCGCATTATTATGTATCGGAACAACAGCAAGAGATCTTACATCAAACTCTCTCAGTTCGTACTTGGGAATAAACGAGTCTATCTTTGAAACATCTTTTATTTGAATTGTTTCAAGAGTTTTAAACGCATTTACAACAATTGATTTGTCTTCTTCCGTATACCCGAGTTTTTTAGCATATATATCTTCATCAAAATCAATTGAAGAGCCGACAAGTCCCAAAAGTTTGTTTTCCTCAATATTCAATCCTTTTGTGAATTCTCTTGTCAGATATATATGACAAGCATCTACATCCAAAATTTGCATAAGAGTTTTTGCAATCGAATTATAGACAACATACTCATCTTTTGAGCTGAAACCCAAAACACAAAGTGTGTTATCCAAAGAATAAATAGAAATTAATTCACTAAGCTGTGATTTTATTCTTTCCGCCTTGCTTCTTACATCCTTACCTATTTTATTTGCCAAATCTTCGGAAATTAAATATTCAGATATAAAGTCACCCATGTTAAGCGCAAAAATTTCTTCAAGAGGGTCATCTTCCATCAAATCAAGAGACCTGCCGAAAAGTGATGCGCCTGTATCTTCTTCTCTATCTGCCATAATATACCTTCCTACAAACTAGTTTTCTATCGAACGGGGCAATGTTTCGCCGTGTGATTAGGAAATTCATGCCCCCTATGTTATATATAACGGCACAAATTTTAAAAACTTTAATAATTTTTACAAAAATTATACTTTAGTTGTAGATAGGTTATACTATTTGCCTAAAAAGCAGTGCTTTTTAGGCTGTTTACAAAATGTAATATATCGTAACAATATAACCTGCGGAAAAATCATAAATTATTCTCGCAAACAGTTAGGAACGGTTTCAAGCCGGATTAATTTTTAATCGAAGTTTTGTTTATCGCTCCGACACCATTATAGAATTGAGTTAAAACAGTAAACTTTCCGCTTGATTGAGCATCTTTTATAATTTTGGCGGATGAATTTGTTAATACAATCTGGTTTTGAATACATTCAAAATTCTTTTGAAGAAATTCTTGTTCGTCTTTTTCGCCGTTTTGAGTATACTTTCTTGTTTTTACAAATAAATTAAATCTCTTTTTACGTTTATGAATTTTGTTATCAGCATATGATATAACTCCGTCTATATCAATATCTGCCCACGATGAACGAATGATATCCAAAACATAATTTTCATTATCAGATGTTTTTATTGACATGTACGCTGCAATATTTTTAGATTTTGAATCTTCCATTACATATTTGTATTCTGAAAAATACGAAAGTCCTTTAAAAAATCTATCTTTATAATCATTAGCATCTTTTGCAAGCAGCGGACGGATGTGCGGCAGAAGTTCTTCATTATATAAGCCCGCAACTGCCCCGGCATCAGAATTTTCAAATTCTCTAAATAACTTCGGATTATAATTGTTTTTCTCAACATGCTTTATACGCCACAATTTTTCATAAGAAATTTGACTGAATCCGCACCTTGTAATGAAAAGCCTTACCAACTCCGGTAAATAATCATCAACTCTTACGATGAAAGATGCAGTTCCAAGAGCTTTGTATTTTGATACAACGTATTGTATTAACTCTCCTGCAACATCATAACTGTTTTCTTCAAATAACAGCTTTTGAATTTCCATCTGCACTGCTCGGTAACGGGACGGAGCAACTGTTATGAGCCCCCTTATTTCTTTTCCATCTTTTAAGACATATGATTCCGGTAAAAATTTTATTTTAAGCGGTAATACATGATGAAGAGGAATTAACGGATTAAACATAATATGGTTTATATATGTATCATTCGCACTATTATTCAGAAAAGAAATCATCTCTTCAGCACTCTTCTTATCAAAATAATATAACTTCCTTATCCTGCTCATAATAAAAATTATATCACGTGAATCAAAGAATTAGTATAAGGAACTGCCATTTTAAAACATTAAATTATTTTTTATGATAAAATTATTATATATTTTTAGGGAGTTTGAGATGTATAGTTGCACCGGATGCGGAGCTTGCGTTAATATCTGCAGACAGAATGCTTTAACGATGAAAGAAAATAACGAAGGATTTAAGTATCCGAGTATTGATGAAAATAAGTGTACAAAATGCGGTTCATGCAACAACGTATGCCCCATAACAACGCCTAAATACACAAATAATAAGAACCCTAAATGTATAGCTTTTATGGCATCTGACAAAATTAGAGCCGGAAGTACTTCCGGAGGAGTATTTACCGTACTTGCATATGAATTTATAAAACAGGGCGGATTTGTATCCGGAGCCGTATTTAATTCTGACTACACAGTTTCTCATATTGTTTCAAATCTTCCGGATGACATAGAAAAAATGAGAAAATCAAAATATTTGCAAAGTGACACTTGTAATTGTATGAATGATATTAAAAAATTACTTGAAGATAATAAAAAGGTTTTATTTTCAGGAACACCATGCCAGATTGCAGGATTAAAAGCATTTTTGTCAAAAGAATATAACAACTTATATTGTCTGGATTTAATTTGTCACGGAGTACCTTCATACAAAGTGTTTAAAAAGTACATCGATGAAGAAATAAAAAGTGATAGCAGCGAAAAATGGATTACAACAGATTTTCGAGACAAAACTCAAGGATGGAATGCGCAATATTCAGCTATTACGACCAAAACAGATAAGAAAGAAGTTCGTAACAAGTCATCTGAAGATGATTATATAAAAATTTTTCTATCAAATTCAGCTTTAAGAAAAAGTTGTGAAGATTGCAAATTTGCTAAATTTCCAAGGCAAGGCGATTTAACGATAGGAGATTTTTGGAGAATCGAGAAATATAATAAGGATTTTAATGATGAAAAGGGAACTTCTGTTGTTCTTATAAACAATGAAAAAGGAAAAGAACTTTCCGGAATTTTGGAGAGGAATGCCAAATTATATAAACCTGTCCCTTTAAAATATGCCGTAAAAGGAAATCCTAATTTAACAAACTCGAGTATTTTTCATAAAAATAGAAACATTTTTTTCAAAAATTTAGATAAGAAGACATTAAAGGCAAACAAAGAGTTTTTACTCGATGAAAAGTGCGATTGCATGATTATAAATTATTGGTTTTCATGTAATTATGGGGCCAGCTTAACGTGTTTTGGGACACAGTGTTTGATGGAAAGTTTGGGATACTCAACTAAAATTATAAACTACACCCCTGCTTGGTCAAAAAAATTACAATATAAAAATAGTTTTTCAGAAGCTTTTGCAAACAAATACTTGAATCTAACAAATAAATGCACTTGTTATGAGGATTTTATAAACCTTAATGCCAAATGTAATACATTCATAACAGGCTCAGATCAAGTTTTTGCACCATATATAATGCGCCAATTTGATGAATTTACAGGAGGTAATATCTATTTGCTGGGTTTTGCTGATTCTAATAAACGTAAATTATCATATGCGGCTAGCACCGGTGTCTTTGACCTGTTCAAACAAAGAGATGATTCCATAATGTTTAGGCACTATCTGGGGCAGTTCGATAAAATATCCGTAAGGGAAGATAACGGTCAAAATATTGTAAAATCTTTTGGAGTAAATTCGGAAGTATTAATTGACGGTGCTTTTCATATTCCACATCATATATTAGATAAAATGACAGAAAATTATAAAAATGATACTGATTATATAGCATTTTTTGCACTTCCATATTTTAGTTTGAACAAAGAAATAAAAATTGCAAAAGACATAAGCGAAAAGTTAGGACTTCCGCTAAAAATAATGATGTTTGACCGAAAAATTTCTGTAGAAGAATGGCTGGGTTTTATTAAAAACGCAAAATTTGTTTTGAGTAATTCTTACCACGCTATTGTATTTTCTATTATATTTAATGTACCTTTTGCACAACTAATTAATAACTCGGCTCAAGACAGATTTGAAACTTTATTTAAAAAATTAAATATAGAAGACAATTCAATTGATATGAATAAAGAGCTTGATTATAATAAAATATTCCGCAAATTAGATTGGGAAAATATAAACTCTAACATAGAAAAAGAAGTATTATATGCCAGAAATTGGATGAAACAAGCAATGGAAGCCACTATCAAGGATAAATCAGAATATGAAATGCAAAATTACCTTGTTGAAAAAACTCTTCTAAATGAAGATTTAAAATTGTATATAAATAGAAAAAGTATTTATATAAAATATTACAGTTACAAACTATTATCAAAATTAATGTTTGGTAAAAAACGTAAACTTTATAAGGAAAAAAGAAGTCAATATAAAATATACGTAAATAAAATCAGAAGTATGAAATAAATATACGGAGCCGTTTTGACAGACAAACCTTTAGTTTCTATAATTACGCCATGCTACAATGGCGAAAGTCATTTATCATATTTCCTTGATTCTTTATTGAATCAAGATTACACAAATGTTGAATTTATTTTTGTAGATGACGGCTCAGATGACAAAACCGCAGAAATATTTAAATCATATATTCCTAAATTGGAATCTAAAGGTTGGAGTATAAGATATATCTATCAAAAACACAACTGTCAGGCAGCAGCTATCAATCAAGGACTCAAAATTTTTAAGGGCACTTATTTGATATGGCCGGACAGTGATGATATTTTATATTCGAATCATATTTCCGAAAAAGTTAAATTCATGGAAGAAAATCCGCAATATAGTCTTGCTTGGTGTATTACAGATATTGTAAACTTTGAAGATAAAGACAAAATTATTAATGTAGATTTAAACGGACAAAATACAGAAAACGCTTTCTTGAACCTGCTGGATTGTAACGGAACTATATGGACATATACTGTTAGCAGTATTGCGAGAGCTTCTGCTATAAGAGAGTGTATTCCAAAATGCAACCTAACTCTAAGCAATGGCGGACAAAATATTCAAATAACCGCCCCGCTTCTTTACAAATACCCTTGCGGTTTTATTGATAAACACTTAGGTAAATATGTTTTAAGAAAAAATTCGCATTATCATACTACATCTAAAAAATTTTGGCAAAGAAAAGCCTCTATGTTTCATATATACATTTCTACAATATGGAAATTGCCGGAAGCAAAACTTAATGAAAAAATCAGTTTTTCCAATCGAATAATTAAAAGATTTGTAATAGAAATATTCCGAACACATTTTTCTATTAAAAATGAATACAATAATAAATCTAAACATAAAGTTTTTACATTTTTTGGTATAAAAATCAAGTTTAGAGTAAAAAATAGAAATTAAGATTAATGCATTTTATTTAAAAATTTGATACAATAGAATCATTAACGGAGGGAGAAATGACTGTAGATAATGCATTGGTTATGATTTTAGCAGGAGGAGAAGGCAAGAGATTATTTCCCTTAACTCAAGACAGGGCAAAACCTGCAGTTCCTTTCGGCGGAAGGTATCGTATTATTGATTTTGTTTTAAACAATTTTATAAACTCCGGTTTTTTTAAATTAAAAGTACTCACTCAATATAAGTCAGACTCTTTAAATAAGCATATTTCAAAAGGATGGGCTTTATCTCCGTTTTTAAACCAATATGTAGATTTAGTTCCCGCTCAAATGAGAACCGGAGGAACCTGGTATCTCGGAACGGCAGATGCAGTATATCAAAATATATTTCACATTCAAGATGAAAATCCGGAATATGTTTGTGTTTTTGGCGGAGACCACATTTACAAGATGGATGTAAGGCAAATGCTTAATTATCATAAAGAAAAGCAAGCAGACCTTACAATTTCCGCTATACCAATCCCAATTGAGGAAGCTTCGGAATTCGGAATTATAGAAGTCGATGAAAAATGGAGATTAACAGGATTTGTTGAAAAACCAAAAACTCCTCCAAAATCTATCCCAAATAATCCAAATTATTGTCTTGCATCCATGGGAAATTACATTTTTAATAAGGAGATTTTGATTAATGCTCTTGAAGAAGATGCAAGAATAGAAGCTTCTAATCACGATTTTGGTAAAAATGTTATTCCAATGTTATTGGAACAAAGAAAAGACATATATATTTATAACTTTAGCGAAAATTCTTTCCCCGGAATTACCGAAAAAGAAAAAGGATACTGGAGAGATGTAGGAAATATTGATGCGTATTGGCAGGCAAATATGGATTTGCTGGAATATGAACCTGAATTGAATTTATATTCAAAAGAGTGGTCACTTAGAACATTTAATTACAATTATCCTCCTGCAAAATTCGTATGGCAGCAAGGTGATAGGGTCGGTATGGCAACAAATTCTTTGGTATCAGAAGGATGTATTGTATCCGGCGGAGTCATTTCAAGATGTGTACTATCTCCTGAAGTACGCATTAACAGCTATTCACAGGTAACGGACAGTATACTTATGGAAAACGTTAATGTCGGAAGATATTCTGAAATAAGAAAAGCTATTATTGATAAAAATGTTGATATTCCACCGTATACAAAAATTGGCGTCAACAGAGAAGAAGATATGTCAAGAGGATTCTATGTTTCTCAAGGCGGAGTAACAATTGTCCCTAAAAATGCACGTTTAAGTTAATCCCGCAAATTTTTGGATTTATCTTCTTCAACCCAAATTATGGTTATAGGTACATTTACCGTTTCAAAAGGATTAGAAACTGCTTTGTCATACTTTTCAATTTTTTTATTTAACAATTTAAAGAATGCCGGAATTTTCATACCTATATGGTGACATTCTTATTACATACTTAAATTCACTAAAAGCATTATGCAAAATTTTTTTATATTGCACCGAACGGCTAATAAAAACTAACACATAACTATCCACAAAAGCTTGCGTGTCTGCCTTCCGAGATAAATGCAGACAACAGTAAAAAATATGTCGTAAAAAATTTGAGCTCCGCTTTGAGTAGAAATCCAGCTTGTAACCAAATCCATGGATGCATGTCTTAATGTTGCTATAAACAACATATAGAGAATTCCCAATACATGAATCGTAAGTACGCCAATAGCCGCTATCATTACAATCCGCAAAAAATCTATTTTAGTTTTCAACAATGTTCCGGCAAAAAATATTGCAGGTAAAAATGCCAAAATGTATCCGAAACCATATTCAAATAAGTAACTCATGCCTCCTCCAAGTGCAAAAATAGGGAAAAATAATCCTAAAATTATATAGCCGATAATTGCAAGCATTCCGAATTTACGTCCCATTAAAGAAACAACAAAAAACACAACCGGAATCTGAGGAATATATTGATATTTTTTTATAAAATGGTGTAATATATCATAATCACTTAAATCTTGCGATAAAAATGCAAGTGAATCAAGCGGAATATACGGATGTTGAACTGTTACTTGAGTAAAAGTTGCAATAATAATAAGCAAAACGCAAAATGCCGTAACCACAAGCGTACCCAGAGTTATTTTTATCGGCTCACCCTTATATTTAAAGCTATTTAGTTGTTTTTCAATCCTTTTACTCATATTTTATATCTATAAGTGTTTTCAATTTCTCAATGTTTTTTATGTACAAAGATTTAAATTTATCGTAAAAAATATTTTCAGTCCACATAATAAGTGCATCTTCATTATTATCCTGATAATACCCTTTGCGTGTACCAAGCGACTGAAAACCGTATTTTTCATACAATTTGATAGCAGGTGTATTTGAAACCCGAACTTCTAAAGTTAAATATTTGACACCATCCTTATAACAATCCTCTATTATAGAATGTATTATAGCTTCTCCGATATGATTTCTTAAATAATCATTTTTCACAGCGATTGTTGTAATATGCCCCTCATCTATAATGTGCCAAGTACCTGCATATCCTACAAGTTCACCGTTTAGAGTTTTTACGGCATAATACCTTGCCAAATTATTTGACATTTCATCATAAAAAGACGATTTTGCCCAGTGATGTTTACCATATGCCTCTTTTTCAATTTCAACAACGGCTTCAACATCATCCTTTGTCATAGGTTTTATAAATATTTCTTTAACTTTTTTCATTACGGGCATATACTTTCCCAATCTATATCGTCTTCTGTTTCTTCACCAGGTTCTACAATATGGTCGCCGTCTTCAAGCATTAACATTAAAGACAAACGCAACTGTTTTTTGTAGTTCTCCAACGCTTTTTCTCTTGTCTTTGCACAAAACGCAAAACTCGGAATTTCTTTTATTTCAATATAATAATACGGATTGCCGTTAAAATCGAGATCCGTTCCTTCAATTAACGTCCAAGGCAAATTTAAGTAGTAATCTAAATCTTTTTCTTCACTCATCTAAAGACCTTTCGTTTAAAGGTTGTTTTATCATAATACCTTCACCGCCGATTACATCAGCTTGTTTACCGTTTATATACAAGTAAACCGGCACATTCGTATTAGCTTTTGCCGTTTTTATCAATTGGCTTACTCTTATATAAGTACTCTCAGCCCCACCGCCGCTTTCGAATGCAGAGGAAAGATCTATTAATACATTGTTTGAACCTTCTCTTACCGAAAGAACTTTTGTTCCTGAAGGAATCTCTGAAGATAGCCCCTTTGATTTCTCCCATTTTGTAGGAGCAGAAATAAGTTCTTTTATGGCAAATTCAAAACACGACTTTTCTTTTGAAGTATCACACTTTCTGTTCACAGAACGAAGATTACCGTTTGAATCAGTTATAAATATCTTTATTGTCTTAACTTCATACGTTTTTGTCTCATCTTGCTTTTCACTGACAGGCTTATTTTCATCAATCACATCCGCCGGAATATCTGATGGCAATTTATTAGAATTGAATCCGCCGGAAGAAAAAAACGAGAAATATAAATAAACTGTTGCTATTACAACTAAACAAAATATCCCTACTTTTTGGGCAAAATTCATGGACTAATCTCCTTTTACAAATATTTTACCATCAACTTTTACTTTATTGTCAACAATATTTACATTCTCAATATTTCCCTTACAATCTTTTGAATCAAGCAGTTTTAATGTAAATTCAAGAGGATTCATCAGATTCACAAGTCCTGCAATTTTGTCCAAGCTGATATTACTATGTGAACCTTCAAATTTTAAATGCTTTGTTTTTATTACGCCGTTTTCTGCTTTAAAATCGCATGATACTGTAAAACTCTTATCTTTCAGCGAAATAAGCGAAAAATTATATGTAACATCCATAAACATTTTGTTTTTTACTAATCTCACATTTACATCTTTTACAGTCAACAGAGGATTTGCAATTTTATTAATATTACTTATAACACTCTTATATCCTTTATCATCCAGCGCTTGATTAATAATTTCTTCATCAAGAATCAAGTCATAGTGATAAGTCATATCTGACTTAAATTCAATTGGCTCTTTTTTGTAATCTATATAATTGTAATCAGTAATTGATTTTAAATGCACATAAGGCAAAACTAAGTTATTTACCTTTACATCATTACCTGAAATTTCAATATTTTTGAAAATTCCTTTTTTTATACTGGCGTTTGTGTATCCGTCAAACTTTACATCAAATTTTGCACCCGTTTCTTTCTTTAATGCCGACTTTATTCCACGTTCTACAAACATCTCAACGATTGGTCTTGTTATTGAAAAATGATTTTTGCTTTGTAAATATTCTTGTGAATACTTATCGGCACTTGATGCACTTACTTGTATAATAGTCATTAATAACGCAATTGCTGCAACAACATATTTTTTCATATCTGCTCCTAATTATCTTGTGAAACTCCTTCACGAACTCCTTTGTAAAATTCATTTGTTATAAGTTGAGAATATTTTTTCTTTTCGTTTAACGATAAAGCTAATTTTTCAGAACCGTCAGAAGTTTTAACCGCTGCTACAATTCCGCCTATGTCTGAAAATGGTAATTTTGTAACGTGGGCTTCAAATTTTGCATAAGGAACCGTCTGACCGTACATATCAATAACACCCCTGTTAGTTACAGAAACATCTTTAACGCTTATTCCTTGATATTTGAATTTATCTGCCAGATTTTTTAGTTTTTTATCTACACCTTCATTTTGAATTTCTTCTTTTGTTAAAAGTGCCTTGCTTCCGGTATCAATAATAACCATTTTTTGTCCGGAAGCTTTATGTTCTGCAATAACTGCCTTATACCCGGCTAAAGTCATTGTATTATCAATCTGAAATTCTTCGTTTAATTTTGAAAAATCACCCATTTTTCTTGCCTGAGCCATTCTATGATTGTGAATATAGTCTCCGATTGGACCTTTAATTGCTTCAATATATTTTTGTCCGCCAATAGCATTAAAACCTATTATAGCGAGCACAATAAGTATCGCATTAAATGTTATTTTTATCATTCTGAACATATCTCTAACCTCTTTTAAAACATATTATATATTTGAAAAAAGTTGAAATCAATAAACACAAGTTAAACAAAGTTATTTTCTTGCATGTTTACAATACTTAAAATTCCATGATAAAATGTATGCATGTTTACTGGAATAATTGAAGAAATCGGTAAAATCACAACTATCACCGACAAAAATATAATAATAGATGCATCAGAAGTATTGCAAGATGCTAAGATTGGAGACAGCATTGCCGTAAACGGAGTTTGCTTAACCGTAACAAATATTGAAAACCAATCATTTAGCGCTGATATTTCACCTGAAACACAGAAAGTTACAACATTTTGCAAACTAAAATCCGGAGACAGAGTTAATCTTGAAAGAGCATTACCCGCAAACGGCAGATTTGGCGGTCATATAGTAACAGGACACATAGACAGCATCGGCGAAATAAAATCTATATCTAATGCAGGAAATTTTTACAACATAGTTTTGAAACTTGATAAAGACAACTCAAAATACGTTGTAAAAAAAGGTTCAATAACTATAAACGGAGTAAGTTTAACTGTTGCTGATGAAAGTATGGATACGATAACTGTTGCAGTAATCCCGCATACGTTCCAAAATACAACATTTAAATACTTAAAAAATGGTGATAAAGTAAATATTGAAACTGACATAATTTCAAAATATGTTGAAAAATTTTTATCAACGAGAGATAATAGAACAGGAATAGACATGGAATTCCTGATAAAAAACGGATTCTAAAATGCCAAACACAAATCAATTCAATACAATAGAAGAAGCATTAGAGGATTTTAAAAAAGGTAAGCCTCTCATTGTTGCCGACGATGAAGACAGAGAAAACGAAGGTGACTTAATTTGTTCTGCTCAATTTGTAACGCCTGAACTTGTTAATTTTATAACGAAAGAATGCAGAGGATTAGTATGTTTGGCTATTTCAAATGATATTGCAAAACGCTTGGATTTACCGCAGATGGTTGAACATAACACGGAAAGTATGCAAACAGCATTTTCTTTAAGTATTGATGCAAATCAAAAATACGGGGTTACAACAGGTATTTCAGCTTTTGACAGAGCTAAAACGATAGAAGTTGCAATCGCTCCGGATGCACAACCGTCAGACCTCAGACGTCCCGGACATCTTTTTCCTTGTGTGGCAAAAAGAGGCGGTGTATTAAAACGCTGCGGACACACAGAAGCAGTTGTTGATTTGGCAGTTTTATGCGGACACAGACCTGCAGGAATTATGTGCGAAATTATGAATGATGACGGGCGCATGGCTCGCAGAGATGATTTATTTGAATTTGCCCATAAGCATAACCTTAAAGTTATTACAGTTTCAGACCTGATTGCATATCGACTCAAATCTGAAAGATTTGTTAAGCGAGAGGTTGAAGTATTTTTACCGACAAAATTCGGAGATTTTAATATTATAGGTTATACCGATACTCTCACAGGATGTGAACACGTTGCAATGGTAAAAGACGACGGTTCTGATAAAGTTCCTATGATACGTGTACACAGTGAATGCTTAACGGGTGACGTATTTCATAGCTTAAAATGTGACTGCAATTGGCAACTTCATGCAGCTTTAAAAATGATATCCGAATATGGTAAAGGAGCAGTAATATACATCAGAGATCATGAAGGCAGAGGAATAGGACTCGTTAATAAACTCAAAGCGTATAAACTCCAAGAACAAGGGCAGGATACCGTTGAAGCAAATATTTCTCTGGGCTTTGCTCCTGACCTTAGAAATTATGGAGTCGGCGCACAAATTATTTTGGATTTAGGCTTTAATAATTTTAGCCTTATTACCAATAACCCCAAGAAAATTATAGGTCTAAAGGGGTATGGACTTACTATTCATGATAATATTAATATAAAATCCGAAGTCACAAAATACAATGAACGATACATGGAAACCAAGAGAGAAAAAATGCATCATTTAATGTAAGGGAAACGTTATGGCAGAAGCAACATACGAAGTAGAATTATTAAACAAAGATACGTACAAAATATTTAAAGGCGTTTACAATGACTTTAAGGCAAAAGCGGTAAACGAATATAAGTTTGAGCTTGAACCTTTAGAGTATGATGAGTTTATTGATGCTATTGATAAACAATACTTGCACTGTGTTGTGTTAAAAGAAAATGAAATCCCGACAGCATTTCTTGTTTATACAACTTCTATTTCAGAATCAATAGAATTAAATATAATACACTGCCTGGGTACTGAAGATGAACCAACAAAAGTAAAACTTCTGCTTGAAAGGTTTTTGGCTTTAACGGAAGCCGAAAGACAATCAAAAGTTGTTTCATACCCCATGCTTGGTCACCAATCAATATTTACCGCAGACATCACAAAATTCGGATTTAAATTTATCGGTTCCGCAGTATTAAGATTCTTTATGGGTAATGCTTCTTCTGAAAGAATACTTGAGAATATGAAGCTTGAAGAACTTCCGGAAGATTATAGGATTTCCGGATATGAAGATGCTTTTAGAGAAGATGCCATAAGAGTTATTCATGAATCATTCAAAGATACTCAAGATGCTCTTTTTGATACAAGATTTAAAACAATTGACGGAACTCGTGATATAATAAATAAAATTGTTGACAATGTATATGGTGAATTTTTACCGGAAGTTACGTCCGTTCTTCTGCACAACGATACTCCGGTCGGATTTGCGTTTTCTAACATAACAGGAGGAAAAATTGCAAATATTCCTCTTGTTGCAATAGACAAAAAATACAGAGGCAACGGATATTCGGAACATTTATTAAACAGATCCATTAAAACAATCGTTGATTGGACAAAAATCGGAAAGAGAATTTTTTCTGAAGTAAATGTTACAACTGAGACAAACAATTATAAAGCTTTAAAATTATACCGCAGGATAGGCTTTAGAGAAGACTACTGCTATCCTCAAGCTTATTTGGTCTCGAAAAAATTAGTTCAAAAAGTTGAAAAATAAAAAAGTAGGTTACAAATTTTATACTTTGGTGTACAATAGAAAAGGAAATTATACGAAAGGAGAAGTATGAGACTATCTAAAGAAATTTTAGCAACACTCGGTGTTGTATGTTTAACTTCAGGTATCGCATTTGCAGCAGATTGTAATACTACAACTGATGTACAAGCATATGCGCATCCTACATTATTCAGTGCACAAGGTCACTCATTATTAACAGGTAACACAGATTTAGTTACAACAGGTTCAAAAATTTACAAACCTTGCGATGCTGTTACAATCAGCGGTAAGGAAAATGTTGTAATCGGCCGTGCAGTAAAAAAACAAATGGCTGACATGAGCGCAAAAATGAACGCAGCAGGTGCAGGAAACTTTGATCCTAAGATGGCTGCAATGCGTGCAGGTATGGCTTACATCGTAGCTAACGGTTTGAACCTTCAGCAAACAGCTCCTAACAGATATTCTGACGTAACTTCTGCTTATTGGGCAAAAGACGAAATCGACAGAGCATTAGCAGCTGACGTAATGATTGGTTACCCTGATGGTACATTCAAGCCTGACAGAGCTATCACTAAGGCAGAAGTATTTGCTACATTTGCAAAAATGATGGTTGTAACAGGATTCGATGCATCTGCAACTCCTGTATTCAACGGCCAAGAAATGAAATATATTCCTGATTGGGCAGTTGGATGCACAAATGAAGTTCTTGCTTCAGGTATCTTAAATGGTGCTCCTGACAAGGATGAAATTGTTAACGCTGAATACTTAACAATTGAACAAGTATCTTACATGTTAAATGCAATGAAGGCTAACTTCAGCATCGATACATCAAAAGGCGTTACTGGATGTGCAACTCAATACGTTCCTACAGAAGTTAAAATTAAGTTGAGCGAAAGACTTAGCGCTAGAACTTCAACAGTTGGTGATACATTCACAGCTAAGACAACTGAAGCTGCTACAGTAAACGGACAAAGCTTCCCTGCCGGTTCAACAGTTAAGGGTGTTGTAACAGGTGTTGCAAGACCTGGCGTTGGAAACCCTGGTTATATCGAAGTTAAGTTCCAAGAAATCAAGAATGGTGATTGCAAAGTTGAATTCCCTTGCCAAGCAGCATGCGGAAACTTAGATGTTAAGAAAAATCCTAACATCATTTCAAGATTGTTAAGCACTCCTGTTGAAATCGTTGGAAGAACAGCTGGTGTAGCTGGAAGAACAGTTTCTACAACAGCAGAAATTATTTCTAACGGAACAGAAGAAATTGTTGGAAATGCAGCTGATGCATTATCTGATACATTCTCACTTCACCCGCTGAAAGGCTTGAAAGATATCAATAGCGGTATCTGGGCAGCCGGTAAAGGCGGAGCTAACATCATTAAAACTTGTACGACAGGTGTATTTGGTGTTCTTTATGAAATCACTGATGAATTCAAATACTTCTTTGTACCAAGCACAACTAATGATTCAAGCTTGAACCCTGATGAAGAATTAACTATCAGATTCTAATCGGAATTGAAGATTGGTAAAAACACCTCGATATTTTATCGAGGTGTTTTTTATGCAACTATTTATAATTACAAATAAATTTATGTTTACATAACTTTACAAAATAGCAATTTTTTTTATTCTTGTAACTTTATATATATAAGAGATATCATAAATAGTTATAAAATAAAGGAGAAATATATGGCAAGAGTACTAATTTCAATGCCTGAAGACTTTTTAAGCAGAATTGACCAAGTTGCAGAAGGCGAAAACCGAACAAGATCAGAACTAATCAGAGAGGCTTTGAGAAGTTATATGTACAAAAGCCGTATCAAGGTAAATTCAATGGCATCAAAGAATGCAGCTCTTCTTGAAGCGCTGCTGGATTAAAATTGACAAGAAGCGGGAAAAAGGAAAAGGAATAGGAATAAAAAAGCTGCTTGGTTGCAGCTTTTTTATATATTTTCAAAAGAATCTATCATTATATCTACTATTGCCGTCCCATTATACGCAATTGCCTTTTGCAATGCAGAAAGAAGCTCATTCTTTCTTGTCACTCTTATTGCAAATAAATCATATGCTTCTGCAATTTTCGTAAAATCGGGATTTGTCATTTCTACCTGATAATTATTGTGATAAATTTTTTCTTGCATTTGGCGTACCATTCCAAGGTATCCGTTATTCATAATAATAATTTTTATTGGAATATTATGTTCTCTGCATGTCGCAAGTTCTTGCAAATTCATTTGGAAAGAACCGTCTCCCGTTATATTTAAAATAAGATTATCAGGATTTGCAATATGCGCTCCTATTGCAGCAGGCAAACCAAACCCCATTGTACCAAGCCCACCTGAAGTTATAAATTTTCTTGGCTTGTTAAATTCAAAAAATTGAGCAGTAAGCATTTGATGCTGACCAACATCTGTTACTACAATCGGCTCATATTTTTTTGTATATTCCGATAAAGTTTTTAAAACAAAAGAGGAGTGCAAGTTATTATTTTCTTTTATTATATATTTAGTATTTTCTGCTTTTATACTTTCAACTTGCGACAGCCATTGAGGTCTATTTTTTTCTATAATATTTTTATAATCAAATTTTTTCAAAAAATCTTTTATATCACAATTGATTTCAAGCAGAAAATCTTTAGAAATCTTATTTAAATTTATACTTATTATTTTTGTTTTCTTACCAAAGTTTATATTTTTACAAGTAGATCTGTCAGAAAAAGCAACCCCCATAGCAATAATTAAATCCGAATGATTAAGTGCTGCATTTGCGGTATAAGCACCATTTATACCAATCATTCCAAGATAGTTTTCTTTTTTCGTCGGAAAATTTCCGATTCCCATAAGAGTTGATACTACGGGACAATTGAGTTTTGACACAAATTTTTGAATTTCTTCCGAAGAATTTGTACATCCGCCGCCTACCAAAACTATTGGCTTTTCTGCTTTATTTATAAGTTCAGAAAATTTATCAAAATAATAATTATAATTAAATTGCACTGATACACTCTTTTTGCAAAACCTTTTTCTGTATTCTGTCTCCAATATGTTTCTTGGCAGTGCAACAACTACAGGACCTTTTACACCGGAATCTGCTTTTTCAAATGCATTTTTTATAACAGATTTAATATCATCAGATTTTTTTACCAAGTACGTCTTTTTAGCACATGAACTCGCTAATGCCTCTATATCAACTCTTTGAAATATTTTATATGATTTATCCTGAACAGATACGTCTCCTGCAAGAATTACCAGCGGTGTAGAATCAGTATACGCATTAACTATTCCCGTAAGAGTATTTGTAAATCCGGGACCTGAAGTTACCAATACAACACCGACTTTTCCGCTTGTTCTTGCATAACCTTCCGCAGCATGAATAGCCGCTTGTTCATGCCTTGCCAAATAATGAGTAATCCTATTTTCTTTAGAAAGTTCATTGTAAATACTTAAAACGGAAGCTCCCGGATACCCAAAAACACTGTCAACACCAAGCTCAACAAGAGTTTCTACAAGAGCAGAAGCACAAGTTTGATGTACAGTTTGCGATAATTTTTCCTTAATAGCAACGACATTTTGCATAGCATTGCAATTATAACTCAATAAATAGATAAATAAAAGAAAAATATCGGTTGATTTTTATTTATTTTTACAATATTATATAAACATCGACTAGCTTTAAGCCGATTTATCAGGATGTAGCAAGGTCACCCATGCAGAAGTTGCCTGTGGCAAGTTAGGAATGGGGCAGTCGAGTCAAAAAGCGTAAGCTTTTAACGAGACGTTTAGCAGATAGACCAAGTTGCGCCAAGCAATTGAAAATTAAATAGCGGATTTTGCATAGAGTGATCAAAAGCGAAACTCAAATAAACACTGAGCTAAATGAACGGAACTTTGCATTGCGAAAGCAAACGGAGTGAATGACAGCGAAGTATAAAGCAATAATCCAAGAAGGTTACGGGATGTAGCGCAGTTTGGTAGCGCACCTCGCTTGGGACGAGGGGGTCGCACGTTCAAATCGTGTCATCCCGACCATTTAAAAAAAGAACTTGCATAATTGCAGGTTCTTTTTTATCTTATTATTGGATTTCACCCAATCTTATATTACTATTTCTTTATTTTCTGTAATTCCTTAATGACATTAAACAATGTATTTAATTCTTCACCTGTTTTTGACTGTAACAATGTTATATAGTCCTTATCTGCAAGCTTTTCTTCTACATCAAGGAACATAAACAGTTTATATATCGGCACATTTAGAGCATCAGCAATGACGGGGATTTTACTAAAAGATACCGGATTATGTGCGTTCTCCCAATAACTTACAGTTGTTGTAGCAACACCGACCTGTTCAGCTAATTTTTCTTGAGAGATATTAGCTTGTGCCCTTAATTGTTTTAATCGCTTGCCAAATTGTTTATAGAAATCTTTTACCTTCATAGGTTTAGAATATTACATCTTCAAATATTATATAATAAGATAGTTAAGCATACCTGCTTTGATATGTTATAATATTCACATCAAATAAGGATAAATTATGAACTGTAAAACTTGTTTCTTTATAGGAAATAGGCATACTCCAAATAGCATAAAAGAGAAACTTGTCGAAGCTATTGAAACACATATTGTTGAATATGGAGTAACAAATTTCACCGTAGGGCACTATGGCAATTTTGACGGGATGGTTCACAGTGTATTGAGAGAAGCAAAGAAACAACATACCGATATTAAACTATACCTTCTTTGTCCTTACGCATTGAATCAAAAAATAGACATCCCGGAAAGTTTTGATGGTACATTTTATCCGGAGGGATTGGAAAAAGTACCGTTAAGACTTGTTATTCCTCAGGCTAATAAATATATGGTACAAAACTCGAATTATTTGATAACATATTGCCATCATGTCGGAAACACAAGAAATATTGTAGAATACGCCCAAAAACTTGAAAAAAATGGACTTATTAAAATAACTTTACTATAGTTATTATTGGGTTTCACCCAACAATAACTAAAACCATTCAATTTTTTGTAATAATTCATTAACTATTACACATTTTCACGCAAATTTTTAATTTATGTGTTTTATATTGTAGTATATGTAATAAATAAAGGAGCAGATTATGTTAAAAATAGATCCTCTTGTTAAGTTTAATTATGTAGCATGCGTACTTCCAAAGATAACTGCCAATAAACCGCTTAGTTCGTTAGATTATGCAGTAAACAAAGCAATGGAATGCGCAAAAAATGATGATGAAAAAGGTTTAAAATCTGCGATGGAATTAATCGGCAGATTAATGACATACAGAAAACAAGTTTAATTCTGCTTATTGAGTTTAAGCTTTGGGTTTGATAGAATTTTTGTATGAATGAAAAATATATACAAAAATGTAAAGACTTGGAAGATACTCGTAAACTTGCTTACAAGTTTGCACAATTGATTAAAGATAAAGGATGCTTTGTAAATCTTTTCGGAGAGATAGGAGCCGGAAAGACTGCTTTTGTAAAGCTTGTAGCAGAAGCTCTGGGCATTAAAGAAAAAGTTACAAGCCCGAGTTTTGTTATTCTAAACGAATATCATAGTGCATCTATTCCTGTTTATCATTTTGATTTATACAGATTGGAGCATACCGGAATTAAAACTATTACCGAAGAATTAAGAGAATATTCCGAAGGAAGAAAAATTACATTTGTAGAATGGGCAGAGTTTTCTCAAGGTGAGCTTCCTTTTGAAAGAATTGAAGTCAATGTAACATATGATGACGATGACAACAGGATTTATGAATTTAAATCTATAGGGAATAAGAATTTATACATTATAGAAGGCTTAAACCGATGAGAATACTTGCATTTGATACTTGCCTTGATAAGACATATATAACTTTGTCAGAAGATTTAAATATTATAAAAAGTGAAGTTATAGCTTCGACAGATGAAAATTATCATTCCGCATATTTAATATCTACGATAGTAAAATTATTAAAAAATGCAGGATTAACACCTCAAGACCTTGATATGATAGCAACAGATATCGGGCCGGGAAGTTTTACAGGAATCCGAGCTTGCACAACTGTTGCGAGAGTTTTGGCGCAACAACTGAATATCAAAGCAGTAGGCGTTTCTTCTTTAGAAATTTTATCGAAGATTCTTGGCGGTAATGATTTAGTAGTTTTAGACGCCAGAAAAAATAAAGCATACGTATATGATAACAAAATCCTCGGCGCAGTTGATTTAGAGGAAGTTGATAAGATTGCGGAAGGCAGAATTGTTGTCACAGACAATAGTATGCTTGATAGAATAAATAAAAAAGCAATTAAGGCAATTTCATATCAACAGGGTAATTTTCCTCTAAGCGAAATCTTAACAGGCATTGCTTTAACAAAAGATGAAACAAACTGGCAAAAGCTTAAACCTTTATATATACAACCGCCGCCGGTATTTGGGAAATAAAACCGCATATAACCATGCAGAATTATTGATAAAAACTTATGATTAATGTATTCTTGTTTTAAGAGGAGAATGTTATGACAGTTATAGAAAAAATTACGGAAATAAATGATGTATTAAAAGAGATATTTAATTTTACGCAAGAAAATGAAGTTGTTAGAAACGATTTTATGGAATATCTTGCAACTATAGGTGCAAAAAATATTTCTCTTAATCAAATGGAAAAAATATTTTTGCCGTATATTTTTGAACGCAAATTAAGCGGAAAAACAATTCTTCAAATGTTTGAAGAAGTTTCAGATAAAAAACATAAAGATATAGTTGAAAGTTTATCAAATGCTCAAGCATCAATTTTTGAAATAAAAAAAATACTTAAAAACGGATTTGAACTTTACAATTTGATTAACGAAAAAACATACGCAGTTTCCTCTCTTACAAAAATGACAAGTTTCAGAGGCGTTTATTCCGGACAGTTTATTGTTGCAAGAATTTTTGAACTCGGAGGAGAATATTACGTAGTAGAAATCACAAACGTTCTTTCTCACTCACAAAGAGCAGAAGCATACAGATATGCTGTAATGAAGCTCGTTCAAAATCCGAGAATGTTATATAAAGACAGTCCTGACAAAGAAAAAGAAATTAAAGCAACTGTTACTGAAATGTATAACAAGTTCATAAAGGCTTTTGATAAGGATATTATACTTACAACAAATAAACACGCAGATGAAATTATAGGTGCATTTAATGAAGGTGAAGAAGTAGATTTATCTGATAAAGGTTCAAATATAGAAACTTATAAATTTTTCCACGTAAAAGAATTGGATAATAATTATTCAAATTTCTTAGAAAAATCAATGGGCGGTTTTGCTTCCCATAATGAAATTTATGATGTTGCAGTTATATTTGATAAAGATAAAGGACTTTATGCAATTCCGTTCTATGAAACATTTTGTAAAATTTTTGAAGACAAAAATGCAGTTGAAAACGCTAAACAATGTATTGAATATTTCCTGATTAATGATTCAATTCCGAATACAATATTAGAAAGGGTCGCCGGAAAGTATACCAATTTTATGGATATTGTGAATGAATTTTTAGATACAAAATACAGCTTTGAAGAACTTATGCAAAAATATAAATCCGATTATTTGGAAAATACTATATACTCTTCTGCAACAGTTCTATTTTGTTCAAATGCATTCTCTCAAATATTTGATTTTATATCAGAACCTAAACCGGAGCCGGTACAGATAACACAAAAAGTCGGCAGAAACGAGCCTTGTCCGTGCGGAAGCGGTAAAAAGTTTAAAAACTGCTGCGGAAAATAAAAATTTTTATTTGTGATGCAAAATCATTCTTGTTTTTGAATTTTTAATAAACTCAAATCCAAGCTTCTTATAAAAGTTAACACTATTTTTGACTGCAATAAGAACCAAATCTTTTAGAGGATACAATTTTTGCATGTTTTCTATTATAGATTTGCCTACATTTTTATATAATCGTTCCGAACATTCAAATACTGTATCCGGCATAGTCTGCAAAAAACAAATTTCTTCTTGTTGAGGGTCTGAACAGTTTGTCATGGTTAGACCCAGCACCTTGTCTGAATCTAAATTTTTAAAATTTTCGCACTGTTCCGTAAGTGCATAATAACAGTCATCCTTATCATAGCCGGGAAACATTGAGCCTGTGGAAGCATACATAAAAATATCTTTAGAAAAATTCTTTTTACCTTCCCATTTTTCACTAACTTTTCTTAAGGCTTCTATATCATTATTATTTGCTACGTCAATTTTTACAAAAGATGCCCTAACATCTTGGTATGAGCCATCGGATGTTCTTTTTAGGATAGTTGAGGGAGATATATACTGTGATTTAAAATTTATCATACAAAAAGTATACCACAAAATAAAGACTACATCAGCCTTTTATTGCTCCTTCCATCGGATTATTAATTAAATATTTTTTCCCGAAAATAAATATAATAATTACCGGAAGTGAACAAATACAAGAACAAGCCATTAATTCGCCCCAAAGAGTAATTTCTCTAAAAGAGCCCTTAAATATAGTCAGACCTACAGCCAGTGTTCTCATACTATCTGTATTTGTAACGATAAGCGGCCACATAAAACTATTCCAAGTTGTTACAAATGTAAAAATTCCTAAAGTCATAATTGCAGGAAGAGCACAAGGCAATGCAATCCTAAAAAATGTTTGAAATATATTACATCCGTCAAGACAAGAGGCTTCCTCCAACTCTTTTGAAAATGATGTAAAATACTGGCGCATCATAAAAACACCAAATCCGCCAAAAATTCCAGGAACAATCATTGCTTGATATGTATTTATCCAACCGAGTTTACTCATTAGATAAAACAAAGGAACTATATTAACTTGAGGAGGGACCATCATAGTTAAAATAACTATAAAAAATAAAATATCTTTACCTTTGAATTTAGTTCTGGCAAATCCGTATCCTGCAAGGGAGGCTATAATTAATTGTCCTATTGTTGTAAATAAAGCAACAATAACACTATTTAAAAAGTATTTAACCGCAGGAATCGACTCAAAAACATTATTATAAGCACAGAATGACAAATTAATATTACCATAATTTGTAAAAATATTTTCTTCTCCGCTTAATGAAATAAGAAACATCATTATAAACGGCAAAACCATAGATAAAGCAATTAATATTAAAATTACATATAAAAAAAGCTTTTTCATATATTTATTGTAATTGAAATTCTGCAAAATAAAAAGGCGGTATTTTTACCGCCAAAAGTCGTAATTAATAAAAAACTATTTAATATCCTTTGATTCTGGCTGGGCAGTTCCTCTGATTTTTACTTTTGGCACGACAGACATTCCGGGTATGATTGAATATTCTTCCGGATTAATTTCTTCCGTAAACACGATTTTTACAGGAATTCTTTGTACTATTTTTACGAATGAACCAACTGCATTTTCAGGAGGGAAAAGACTTGATTTTGCACCGGAAGCTCTTTGTATACTGTCAATTTTGCCTTTAAACACTTTATTCGGATATGTATCTATCTTAATATCGACATCCATACCTTTTTTCATATGTTCCAACTGAGTTTCTTTAAAATTTGCAACTACCCAAACATCATGTGGAACTATAACAAATAACGGAGACCCAGGCTGAACCATCATTCCGACTTCAACTCTTTTATTTGAAACAGTACCGTCTATAGGCGCTTTAACCTCCGTATATTCCATAGCAAGTTCTGCTGCAGCTTTTTGTGCCTTTAAGACATTCAATTCAGCATCTGCAACCTTTGTACCGTTTCCGGGATCTGCTGAGAATATTGCCTGTTCCGCTGTAATCTGCTTTGCCTGTTTAGACTCCAAATTTGTTTTTGCTTTATCTAATGTCTGCTTTGATACTGCGCCTGTTTTATACAAGTTCTCATATCTTTCTACATCTTTTTTTGCAAGTTCAATTTCTGAATTTGCTGCATTCAAATTTGCATGTGCATTTTGTTGATTTAATATTGCCCTATCATATGCAGCAGCAGCTTGGTCTAATTTTACCTTATAATCACGCTGATCTATTACAGCAACAACTTGTCCGGCTTTAACTGTTTGATTATCTTTAACTAAAACTTTTACAATTTCTCCGGCTACTTTTGGTGAAACTGATACTGTAGTTGTTTCAACATAGGCATCATCTGTCGATTGATAACCTAACACGTCATAAATCTTATATGCACCAATAATTCCCAACACAACGAGCAAAAAAATTACTATATAGCGTTTTCTTACGGGTAAATTTTTCGTCTGTTTTTCTTCTGTTCTTTGTTCTTCCATCATTATTTATATTCCTCTTTAATATTATATTTGTATTTTAAGCGTATCATTTAACATATCACGTAATTCTTTTAATAAATCTCTAACTCTTGCCAAATCACTATTTGCAATTTTTTCTTTTATTGACAAATAATTAGGTCTTATCTTGTTTGCAGCATCTTCAACTTTATCTCTGCCTTCTTTTGTAACTTCAATAATTTTAACCGGTCTGTTATTTTTTATTGCCAGTTTGCGTGTTATAAGCCCTTTGCTTTCAAGTGTATCCAGTAGCTTTCCTGTATTAGCTCTGTCTTTTAATATCATTTTCGCCAAATCTCTCTGGCACATATTTTTATTACAAATTAAACAATCCAATATGGAATATTCATCTACCGTAATATCAACATTGTACTGCTCAAAAACTTGTTGTCCCAACAATTTACAATATTTCGCAGTAAGTTCAATCTGATAGAATATTGTGTCTGTATAATGTTCTTGCAAATCTAAATCCTCTTGTTAGAGTATGTTTATTTTACTACATGTTGCAAATGCAACACATTTATGTTATCATTGTTGCTGTAAAAAATCAAGTACTTGAAGAGGATATTATGAAAAAGTTATTATCACTGGCTATATTATTATCTTTTGTTGGATCAAATACAACTGCATTTGCTGCCAAAACAGAAAAAACGATTCTTCAAACCGGCACAGAACAAAACGTACAAAATAGTAAAAAATATTATTTAAAAACAGAAAAAATTAAACCTGCCGCTAACAAATATGAATACATTAACATGGAATGGTGGGCACAATTTAATGATGAGTATTTAAATGATTATATTATAAGAGCAATTGAAAATAATAAAGACCTGAAAATGGCAACATTGACTATGAATGAATATTATGAGAATGTTGTTATGCAGCGAGCATCTGAATTACCGACATTGTCGGCAGGATTTATGCCGGGATACGGGAAAATAATGGGTAAAACATCCGGAGGGTTTGGATTGCCTATTATTGCAAACTATGAATTGGATATTTTTGGCAAAAACCATAACAAAACAGATTCTATTCGTAAATTGTATGAAAGTTCTATATTGGATGAACAATCTGCGTATATTTCTATTGCGTCTGCAGTCGGGTGCGTATACGTTAATATTATAAGGCTTGACGCAGTTATAAGTCTCCAAGAAGAAATTGTTAAGCTAAGAAAAGAAATTGACGAAATTATGACTGTAAGTAATACTGAAGGTATTGTTTCGACTTCTGATTTAGTTAAGGCAAATGAAGCTTACATAGCAGGTGTAGCAGACTTAGTAGACTTAAAAAAAGAACGAACTAAATTGTTACATCAACTTGCAGTTTTAATTGGCGACAGCCCAAATAATATAGAAGAATATAAGCGTATTAACTATAAGAATCTTACTTTTGCGGGAACAATTCCTGAAAGCATAGAATCTGACGTTATTTTAAAACGTCCGGATTATTTAAAAGCAGAAAAAATGCTCGAAAAAGCAGGAATTGATGTTCGTGTAGCAAGAAAAGAAATGCTTCCTCAACTTAGTCTCGGAGGTGCAATATTATTTAATAATAAACATATTGAAAGTTTATTTACAACTTCAAATATGATATGGGGGCTGGGCGGACAGCTTATGCAGCCATTATTTATGGGCGGTAAACTAAAAGCAAATCTAAAAGCAAAGAAAATTGCTTATGAGAGAAGTTTGCAAAACTACGAAAAAGTTAACTTAACTTCAATGCAAGAAGTTAATGACTCACTTGTTTGCGTAAATATGGACAGAGAAAAATTATCAAAACAAAAAACAATTCAAGCACTTGAAGAAAAAGATTATAAACTTACTCAAGACAAATATGAACAGGGAGTAATTGCAAAACTTGATTTGGACCAAAAACAAGAAAATTTATTGAATGTAAATAAAATGGTTTATTCGACAGAATTTGATTGTTTGATAGATTACATTAATTTCTATAAAGCAATTGCAGCACAGAAAGTTTAAAAAAAAACGGGGTTAATCCACATTTTTTTAAAATACATCACTTATTGTTTCATCCGGTTGTAATACAAGAGGAAGTTTTCCTATATCTCTTATTTGACGCTCAAAATCTTTAATGTCAACTTGTATAGCATCAAATGTATTATAATGCATTGGAATTACAGCCGTTACTCCGAGCCACTCAGCCGCTTTTACCGCATGTTCTATATCCATTGTATATTTTCCCCCAACAGGAAGCATTGCTAAATCAGGACGGTACATCTCTTCTATCATTTTCATTTCTGTACTTAAAGAAGTATCGCCTGCATGATATAGCACTTTTCCTTCTATTTCAAACACAAATCCGCACGGACACCCGGCATAATTCCCATCAGGAGTAGAACTTGAATGAAAAGCAGGAACAACCGTTACACGTCCCCAGCTATAATCGTGAGCCGCACCAACACCAACATCTATTGCTTTGGCACCATGTGTTTTACAATAATTTGCAAGTTCAAAAATAGCAGTTATCGGTGCGCCTGTCGTTTTAGAAATATCAAGTGAACTGCCAAGATGGTCACCGTGTCCGTGTGTTACAAATATATCGTAAATATTTTCCGGTTTATAATTATTTACACAAGCAAGAAACGGATCTATTAATATTTTTTTACCCTCAGTCTCAATTTCAAATGCACTGTGTCCCAAATAATGAATTTTCATAATATAAACTCCTTACATTTTCTCCATCAATTTTCTAAGTCTCTTGTACTCCTTGCCCCATTTTTGCATTGATTCTATAACAGGGCGCAACGTGTAACCTATATCCGTCAAATAATATTCCACACGATTTTCATTTTTACCGCCGACATCCTCTCTAATTATGAGTCCGTCTTCTTCCATCTCTTTTAGTGTCGAAGAAAGAACTTTTGCTGTACATCCTAACTTTTTTTTAAGTTCTGAAAATCGCCTCTCCGATTGCAGTAACTCTTTTACTATAAGAATTTTCCACTTTCCGCCAACTAATTGCAGAATAACCACGACAGGATTTACGGCTATATCCTTATATTGCATACTAACCTTTCTTATTCTTTTCCGCATACATCCATAATGCAGTAAGTTTTTCTTTAATACCCATGCGGCTAAACCATTTTAAAACAAGCCGTTCTTCAAATCCCAGACCGCCATTTATTTTTGTACAATCATTCAATGAAAATACCGCCTCTGAAATAGAAATCCTTACAAAAAAGTGCGGTTGCTCATATCTGCCCAAATCCATCCAAATTTTAATGTTATTGTATTTTGCAGTCATCAAGTTTCTGACATTGTGAGCATCAGATTGTTCCTGTACAATAAAACTTTTTAAATTATCTTCTAAATCTTTAAATGAAGCCATTCTTGTTCCTAATTATTTAAACTGTGAATCGGTGCAGGGATTCTTCCTCCACGTGCTACAAAATCGGCACTTGATAATTTGTTAACATTCATAACCGGTGCCTCACCGAGAAGCCCGCCAAAAACGACTTTATCACCTGCCTTTTTATTTGGCGCCGGAATTATCCTTGCAGCAGTAGTTTTTTTATTTATCATACCAATTGCCATCTCATCCGCTATCATGCCTGCGATTGTTGTTTCAGGAGTATCTCCGGGAATTGCAATCATATCAAGCCCGACAGAACATACACAAGTCATAGCTTCAAGTTTATCAAAACTCAAGTGACCGAAAGAAGCGGCTTCAATCATTCCCGCATCTTCTGAAACAGGAATAAACGCACCTGATAAGCCTCCGACATACGAACTTGCCATTATACCGCCTTTTTTTACCGCATCATTAAGCATTGCAAGCGCCGCAGTGGTACCGTGCGCACCTGCATGTTCCAGCCCCATTGCCTGAAATATTTGTGCAACACTGTCCCCCACAGCAGGTGTCGGTGCAAGTGATAAATCTATAACTCCAAATGGAACGCCCAGTTTTGCCGCCATTCTGCGTCCGATTAATTCCCCTGTACCTGTTATTTTATATGATGTTTGCTTTATTTTATTAGATAAAACTCCTAAATTTGCATTTTTATCAATATCAAGAATGGCTGCCCTAACTACACCCGGACCTGAAACCCCGATATTTAAAGCACATTCCGGCTCTCCGACTCCGCAATATGCTCCTGCCATAAACGGATTATCACTGACTGAATTGCAGAATACTACCAATTTTGCAGCTCCAATACCATCTTTTTCTTTTGTAATATCCGCAGATTTCTTTATTGTGCTTGCCATTTTTAAAACAGCATCCATATTAATTCCTGCTTTAGAAGTAGCTACATTTACGGAAGAACAGAGCCTATCCGTTGAAGCTAAAGCCTCAGGTATAGATTCTATAAGAGCTTTATCTCCGTTTGTAAATCCTTTTTCTACTAATGCAGAAAAACCGCCTATAAAATCTATTCCAAGATTTTTGGCACTCTCATCCAAGGTTTTTGCTATTTTTAGATAATCTTTATTTGAACAGGACTCTCCAACTATAGAAATAGGAGTAACAGAAATACGTTTATTTACTATAGGAATTGAATAATCATTTTCAATTTCTTCTGCGTACTTTACTAAATTACAAGCGTATTTATCCAACTTAAACTTTATTTTATCGCACACAACATTGACATCTTCAGACATGCAGTCTCTAAGGCTTATTGCAAGCGTCACTGTTCTTATATCAAAGTTGTGAAGCTTTATCATATTTATTGTTTCAAGTATTAAATCTTCATCAAAAATTGTCATATCGTCTTCAATTATACCATATTTCAACAATACATCAAAATTTTTACTTACTATTGTCAATAAACGCTGCAAAGCTTTTACAGTCTATTATTACCAAAATCTATAAGCTCTTTCCCATAGCATACGCTTGTTCCGGATATTGAGTTTGCTTCAATTGCTCAACACTTTCTATACCGATAGCATTTATTATTCCGGCATTTTCCAACTTAAGCCAGTCTAAAATTGCTCTATATTGTTGATTTAAAGATTCATTTACAACTTCAATCGGAGAATGCTGAACCGAAATTAAAACAGCTTTGTTTTGTTTTTCTTTTAATTGAGGGTCTATACTGTAAAATCTGTCTATTACTTTTTTCAATGTTGATGTCATTCCAAAATAATATATAGGAGTTACAAAAACTATAACATCAGAATTTAACAAATTTTCTCTTAGTTCTACAAAATCATCTTTGTGTACACACGGTTTTGAACCCATTGCACAAGCATTACACCCAAGACAATTCCTCATATCAGAATGAGCAGAATCAAACCGAAATATTTCGTGTCCGTTTTCCATCGCACCTTTAATAAATTCATCTGCCAAATAATTAGATGTACCGTTTTTTCTTGCACTTCCGGTAATTACAGTTATTTTCATATTAATCCTACGCTTCCAAAATTTTTCTTACGAGTTCATTAACGGTTTTTGGATTTGCTCTGCCTTTAGTTTCTTTCATTACTTGACCGACAAAGAAACCTAAAAGATTTGTTTTTCCGTTTCTGTATGATTCAATTTCCGCAGGATGAGAATTTACAACTTTTTCTACAATTTCTTTAATTGCACCTTCGTCAGAAATCTGGCTCAAACCTTTCTTTTCTACTATTGCAGATGCTCTTTCTCCTGTCGGCAACATTTCTTCAACAAGTATTTGTTTACCTATATTATTAGAAATTGTTCCTTTTTCTATTAGTGAAATTAGTTCTGCAAGATTTTCAGGAGTAAGTTTCGTTTCATTAATTTCAACTTTCTGCTCTTTTAAGTACGCCGCAATTTCGCCCATAATAAAGTTTACAGCAGTTTTTGGATTTGCACCGAGCTCAAGCACTTTATCAAAGAATAGAGCAAGCTGCATTTGCTCAACTATTACGGAAGCATCATATTCACTCAAACCTAATCCCATATATCGTTGACGTTTTGCTTCAGGAAGTTCCGGCATTTTAGCCCTTATTTCTTCAACCCATTCTCTTGAAATTTCGAGAGGCATCAAATCAGGTTCCGGAAAATATCTGTAATCATGAGCATCCTCTTTACCTCTCATAGAACGAGTTTCTTTTAATCCGTCATCCCAAAGTCTTGTTTCTTGCACAACTTCTCCGCCCTCTTCAACAATTTCGATTTGGCGGTCTATTTCGTATTCTATAGCTCTTTGCAGAGCAGAAAAACTGTTAACGTTCTTGATTTCCGCACGAGTACCAAACTCTTTAGAACCCTTTGGCATTATTGAAATATTTGCATCACACCTCATAGAACCTTCTTCCAAGTTTCCGTCGCAAACGCCGAGGTATCTTACTATATTTCTTAGCTCTTCCATATAATTTCTGGCCTCTTCGCTCGAACGCATATCAGGTTCAGAAACAATTTCAAGTAACGGAGTACCGGCTCTGTTTAAATCTACAAGAGAGTATGTTGAACCATTAATACCTGCTGCACCGGCGTGAACCAATTTGCCTGCATCCTCTTCCAAGTGTGCACGTGTAATACCGATTCGCTTACCCTTAACATTTAACCAGCCGTTCACACAAATCGGTTCATCATATTGAGAAATCTGATATCCTTTAGGAAGATCAGGATAAAAATATTGTTTTCTGTCAAACTTACATCTTGCCGGAATTTCACAATTCAGCGCAAGACCCAGCAAAATTCCCATATTAACACATTCTTTATTTAAAACAGGCAATACCCCGGGCATACCTAATGTAATAGGACTAATTTGTGTATTCTGCTCATTACCAAATTCCGTTGAATCCGGAGCAAATATTTTTGATTTTGTTTTTAATTGAGCATGAACTTCTAATCCAATAACTACTTCATATTTATCTCTTAATTCTGACATAATATATCCTCACTTCTTCGATAAGACTATTTTATCACAAAAGAATGGGGAAATATAAAATATACCGAATAAGGATTTTATTTTATTTTTTTACCTGAAATATCATACAAAGAACCATTAGGCGTTTGAATTAATATCGCACCGTTAACTATAATTTTTTTTGAACCGCTTTGCACATTATCCTGTTTTATATCATCTATCGCGTCATCCTCAGGATTAAGTTCATTGTATTTGGCAATCAAAGTTTCTTCAAAAGCTTTAAACATTATTCCGCTTGAAAGTTCCGAAAGAGTAGACTTCGTAACTCCGGTATATTCAAAGTCACTGACAACAGTCATATCATCCAGATATTTAAAAGTTTCATCCTGCAATTTTTCACCATAATCCCAGCGAACTTCATGGGCTTGTTCCCTTGCATAATCAACCATTGCCTGAGCAAATGCTTTTGCTTTGAAATAAGCATCTGACGGGTTTGCAGCTTTAAAATCAGTACCATATAAATTTATAAAATCTTCATATGGCATTCCCAGTTTAACAAGCGCTAATTGATTAAAGTCATATTCTATTTTTTCCGGCGGAGTGTGTGTTTCTATTCCGTTTGCTTCTTCAATTATTAACTGAATTTTATCTTTTAATTCATTTAATGATTCCATATCTTTTTCAAGGTTTTCTTTTGTTTCTTTTAGATCAAAATCTACAATATTTCGTCTTCTCCAAGGCCATCTGGGCTGAACAAGAATTATGTCAGAGTATGCTTCACATTCCTCAAAAGCTTTATCTGCCTTTGTTTCCATGTCATGCAACCTTCTTTCTCCGACCTCGTATGTCTTATAAGTAACATCCTGCTTCTGTAAATCAGTCATCTTTGTATTATAGTACTCTGCAGCCTTGTCGAATTCCGGCGTTGTTTTAACTCCTGCAGCCGGAGATTTTCTTTCAAAAGATGCTCCTAATAGCTCATTAACAGACACATCATCAAATCCGGCCGATTTAGCTCGTGCCTTAAAATCAATAATTTCTTGACCGCTCAAACCTTTAATCCCGTCACTATCAACTTTTTTAGCAATTTCAATTGCCGTTGAATTTTTCCAAGAAAAGTAATCAATATTTATTTCACCCATAAATTACCTCGTGTTTTACGTATATAGATATAAAGTTTTTATTGCACTTAAAATTGCCTCAAAATTAATTTTTATTTATTTTTTGTAAACATTTGTAACGATTATTCATTTTTCCCTAAAGTTTTTCTAAAAAATGCCGATAAAAATAGAGTAAGTTGATTTTTAATTTTTGACGTCACAAATCAGTTTACAAGATAGATAGTAAGGATGGAACAGTAGTAACACTATGGGATTCTCAGATTTCTGGTTACAATTTAATAACAAGAATAAAGAGCAGTTAAATAATG
>JAFVAR010000010.1 GCA_017480425.1 bacterium
GAAAGATGTGCCGCTATTGACGATTGAATCCATTAAAAGATATTTTGCTAAACACCCTGATTGTAAGATAGAAAGCCCATTTAAGTCTACTCGTAAAACCCTATATTTGATATGCTGCGAGAGGGCTAGTGACATTAAAGGCATTAAGTATTTGCTGGAAAAAGGTGCGGAATTGAACCGAACCGACCTCTTAAACGAAAATGCGCTTATGTTGCTGATACGCAATGAAAATATGCCACTATCTGCCAAATTACATATTATAGAGTTTTTAATTAATCAAGGAATAGACATCAACTGGGTAAATCATTACGGAGAAACGGCTCTCTGCATCGCATTATATGAACACCAAACCGAGATTGCCGAATTGCTTATCAACCACGGGGCAATGCAAATAAGCCTAGGCTCACCGTCCAAAACAACCATATCCATGTTGTGACTAGCCATTTGAGATAATTCTGATTGCTCCTTACCCGCCATGGAAACGTAGCGGGTTTTAGTTTTATATAATCACAAAACATCTTTTATATTTGACTTTTATGGGATATTCTGTCATCACTATGGTATCATTGACATTTAAGATATTTAAGAAGGATACATCTCATGGATATTATATCTTTATGCGTTGGGGCTGCAGGAGTTTGGTTGTATAGCAAACTCAAAAATAAAAATGACACAAACAAAGAAGGTGAGAAGTCTTCAGATAATCAAAGCAAACAGTCTAAAGATAATAACGACCCAATACTTAATAGAGTTATTCAACTGATTGATGGTGGCAGGAATGTTTTTATAACAGGTGGAGCAGGAACTGGTAAAAGCTATATGCTACAACAAATTAAAAAACATTATCCAACAATGGTGCTCACGAGCACAACAGGTGTGTCAGCTATTAATATAAATGGCCAAACAGTTCATTCTTGGGCAGGTGTCGGAATATGCAAACATAGTATTGAAAGCGTTGTTAACAGTATTCTGAAAAATAGTGTTAAATACAAACAGTTAGCACTATGTGAAATGTTGGCTATTGATGAGATTTCAATGCTAAAAAGTGAAACAATGGAATACATTGATAAGGTATTGAAAAGAGTTCGCAATAACAATGCACCATTTGGTGGAATTCAGACTATTCTTATAGGTGATTTTTTCCAATTGCCTCCAGTTGTTAAAGATAATGAACATCCGAACAGAAAACTTCAAGATAGCGATTATTGTTTTAATTGCAAAACTTGGAAAGATTTGGATTTGGTTCCTGTTGTGTTAAAAGAAGTGAAACGTCAAACCGATAAAGACTTTGTAAGGGTTTTGAATAATCTTCGTGAAGGAAAAACAGAATTAGATGATTTAAAAGTTATATGGAACAGAGAGCAGGAAGTGCGAGAATTTCTTCATTCGGATGAAGCAAACGATATTTTAAAGCTCTTCTCTACAAATGATAGTGCGGATAATTATAATTTACAAAGATTGGCACAATTAGAATATCCAGAAACATCGCTTATTGCTGAAGATGGTATAAAATGGTACGATGATAATGATAATTGTGTTGAAATTGACCACATAGATAGGGAAAGCGATGAATGGAAAAAATTTGACACAGACTGCAAAGCCCCATTAAAATTGCAACTTAAATGTGATTTAAAATTAAAAACTGGTTGCAGGGTGATGTTACTTAAAAATCTGGATATAGCAAATGGTTTGGCAAATGGCAGTTGTGGCACTGTTGTAAATATAAAACCAAATGTTGTTGAGGTTTTATTTGATACAAATAAACAAATAGTTCCTATTCAACGTGTTGATTTTGAAATGCCAGTGAATACAAAATCAAAAACTATACAAATAACAAATGAAGATGGCTATACAACAAAGATAATTGCTACGAAAAAGAAAATTGTCAGAAATCAATATCCTTTGCGATTAGCTTACGGAATTACTATTCATAAATCACAAGGAATGACATTTGATAAGCTAATAGTTGATTGTGGAAGAGTTTTTGCTGATGGACAAGCATACGTAGCTTTAAGCAGAACACGTTCTCTACAAGGATTATATCCGATAAATTTTGACCATACAACAGTAACGGTCAGTAAAGCTGTCGTTGAATTTTATAAGCAGTTAGATGATATATCGGTTGTAAATAATTTAACCGATATGAATGTGGAGATAGATGAAAAGGCAGAACTTATAAGACAAGCAATAGAAGAAGGAAAAAAATTAAAAATAAAATATCATTCAAATTCACTATACAAAAACGAAGACACAGTAAGAATCGTTGTTCCTCAAAGATTGGCTTATGGGGCAGATTTAAATAGCGAAAATAGTGAAAATCCATATCCATTTGAAGATGATAAATTATACCTGAAAGCCTTTTGTGAAATGCGGCAAGAAAACCGTTCCTTTAAGGTTGATAATATTCAGGATATAAAAATTTTATAAGATTTATAGGAAAAGTTTTTACTTTATACAGCCTCTGATGGCACCGTTGGCTTCTCTTAAGCGACCTGCGGCATAGATAAGTTTTTCATACTGTTTGGCTTTTTTGATTTTCTCTTGCTGACGGAATATATAGAACAGTTTGTTTTCCAACACTTCGCATTCTTCGGCTAAACTTTGCAAAATGTCATTTGTGGAGGCAGTATCGTCTTCTTGTAAAATCTCGTAGCTGGCGATATTACCGCAATGTCTGCCCAAATAAGCATCCATTTCTTCCTTGCTTTCA
>JAFVAR010000011.1 GCA_017480425.1 bacterium
ATGTGGTTATCCATTAAACTGCGTGTTTTCTCTTCTTCTTTTGCTTCATTTTCTTCTTCTCTTTACCTCGCAATTAAAGAGAAGAAGAAAATGAAGTCTATTTTGAAATTTAAATACAACAAAATATACATTTTGTTGTATAATAGTCTTGTTAAAAGGGATATATAAATGGCATTAAAGAAAGAGAAAAATAAAAAGATAAAAGTTGCATTCCCTCATATGGGGACTATTTCAATAGCATGGGCAGCAGGACTAAGAAAAATCGGAGTAGAACCTTATATTCCGCCTTATACAAGTAAAAAAACATTGTCCTACGGAACCAAAAATTCACCGGAAGCAATTTGTCTTCCTTACAAATTAATCTTGGGTAATTTTATAGAAGCAATCGAGGGCGGAGCGGATTATGTTGCTATGATAACCTCTCCGGGTATATGCAGGTTAGGAGAATATGGTAATAACATATACAACACTCTAAAAGATCTGGGATACAAAGCGAATTATATTGAGCTTTCTTTGTATGACGGAATAAAGGGATTATACAAGTTTTTAAAGGATATTTCAGGTAAAAATGATCCGATTCTTATAATGCGTGCAATAAATATTACTATAAGAAAAATATTTGCAATTGATGATTTAGACAGAGTACTTGCGTACTATAGAGCACGGGAAATCCATGTGGGTGATGCAGAAAAAAATTATAAAAAAGCATTGAGAATTATAGATAAAGTTGATTCAACCAGAGAGCTAAAAAAAGCTTATGAACAGGCTCTTAGTGAAATAGAAAAAACGGAAATAGATAAAAACAGAGAAGTTTTGTACGTAGATTTAACAGGAGAAATTTTCCTTGTTAATGATGAGTTTTCTAATCAATATATAGAGCGTGAACTTGGCAGAATGGGTGTTGAGACAAGAAGAAGTCTTACTGTCGGAAGTTTTTTAAAGGATGCAATTATTCCTAAGGCATTTCAAAATAAAGAAACCCATTTGCAAAGAGCGGAGCGTATGGCAAAGCCCTATTTGATGCGAGATATAGGCGGAGATGCTCTTGAATGTGTTTCAGATGTTGTGTTTGCGGATTATAAGGGTAAGGATGGTATTATTCATATTTCTCCGTTTACTTGTATGCCGGAAATTATGTCACAAAATATATTTCCGACTATGCGGATGGATCACGATATTCCGATATTACCTTTAATAATGGATGAGCAGACCGGACGTGCCGGATATATTACACGATTGGAAGCATTTGTTGATTTGATGCGAAGAAAAAAACGTGTAAAAGAAGGTAAAAATAAAACGAGAGTTTGAAATGTAACAAATTTGTAACAAATTGAAATTTTATGGCAATTTTTTTTCTTAATGCGTTTTTAAACATATATAGAAGTGATAGTTAGTTATAGAAAGTAGGTAAATATGCCTGAAGTACAAAATGTAGGTGCAGTAGATTACGCAAATCCATATCAGCAATATGAAGTGGCAGAACCGTCACAAGTGCCGGCAGCAATTGATGGAACAATGCCGGAATTATATGATCCTGAGGTTGAGCAAAAGAAACAAGCAGCAGGCAGCATGACCGGTCTGAAGGTATTAGGCGGGATTGCCGCTGCAGGTTTATTACTTTGGGGCGGACATAAATGGGGTAAAAATAGTGCAAAAGATGCAATGAAGGAATTGGAAGAGCTCAAAAATTCTGAGGCAGTTAGAAATTATGATAAGATGAAAGAGGCTGTTAATGATGTGATAAAGACTGCTGAAGAAACACAAGAATTCAAATGGCTCAAACCTAAAACTTGGAAAAATGCTGATTTTGTAAAAACAGTGAAAGAAAAATTATCACCATTTAAAGATGATGCTGAAAAAGTAGCGGAAGATGCTGAAAAGAAGGTGGAAGAAGCAGCAGAAAGTGCTGAAAAATAAAAATTTCGGTAAAGAATTAAGTTGGGGCGAAAGTTTATATAAACTTTCGCCCCACACTATGTAATAAAATTCTAATCTGTCGGAGAAATTCCCCAGTGTAATTTGTTTCTTAATACAGTGTAAAAACTGTCATTATTTAAGAATGCCAATTTTGCTTTGTACTTGGAGGCTTTTATTGTAATTGATTCAATGCATTCTTTTGTTTCAAATCCGTCTGCGGAAACTGTCAACAGTTTTTCTACGGATTTTATAGTAATTATTTCATCCGCAGGAACAATAAGCGGTCTTGCATTAAGTGTATGAGGGCAGATGGGTACAATGCTTATAGCATTAATTTTAGGGTATATTACAGGCCCGCCTGCGGAAAGCCCATATGCTGTTGAACCTGTAGGCGTTGAGACAATGAGTCCGTCTGCAACATAGTCACATACAAAATTTCCGTTTATTTCAAGATAAATTTTTGAAGTTCTATAGTGGTTGCATCCTTTTATAACAAAATCGTTCAAAGCCAGCATTTCGTCGGATTCAAGCATAAGTCGTTCTTCTGTTGAAAAATTTTTATTCAGAACTTTGTCAATAACACTGTTAATTTCGTTCAGTTCAGCTTGAGATAAAAAACCAAGCCTGCCCACATTAACTCCGAGAACGGGAGTATCAGATTTTGAATAAAACCTTGCGGCTCTTAAAAGTGTCCCGTCACCGCCTATAACAAATGATATTTCTCCCCAATTTTCCATGTTGCTTAAATCAAAAGATTTAAAATGGGCATTTCTATTCCGGAGGGAGTTTTCAATATTGTTAAGTGCTTTTTCATAATTCGGTATAAATTTATTGTATACAACGTTAATTTTCATACAGGTGATTATAGCATAGAAATTGATTTTATGGTAATATAAACACTGAACCCGTGTATATATTAACTTGCTATGGGTGCTCCGTATAAAGGAGAATCAGGAAGAAAGGTTTTACAGCTATGATAGAAATGAAGGTAATGGGTATAGCTCTTGACGTTAGAACAAATTCGCCAATAGTTGTACTTCACGATTTAGATAACAGAAAAGCACTGCCGATTTGGATAGGTTCTGCAGAAGCAAGTGCAATAATAAGATGTATAGAGGGACTTGTTGTTGCCCGTCCGATGACGCATGATTTAATAGCTAATTTGATAGAAAAAACCGGGTATACTTTGGATAAAATTGAGATTAATGATGTTGAGAAAGAGACTTACTATGCAACTCTTTATCTGTCAAAAAACGGAGAAACGTTAGAAATTGATTCCCGTCCTAGTGATGCTATTGCTATTGCGATGCGTTGTGACGCTCCGATTTTTGTTACATCAAATGTTCTTTTAAATGGTTCTGTGTCAACTGATACGGCAAAAGATGCAGAAGAGGCTCAAGAATTTAAAGATTTCATTCAAAATATTAAACCGTCTGATTTTGAAAAGTTGATGAAGGGCAAGCACGAAGAATCTGATCAATAGATTTTCAGGAACTGTAAAAGAGGGAGAAGTATGAATATAAATGCAAATTACGACAATTTAGAGCAAAGCTATCTTTTTTCGACTATATCAAAAAAGGTTAATGAATTTATACAAAATAATCCTGAAAAGAAAGTTATAAGGCTTGGAATCGGAGATGTAACCCTGCCTCTATGTAAAACTGTTATTGAAGCTATGCATAAAGCTGTTGATGAAATGGGTGTACAGGCTACTTTCAGAGGTTATGGGCCTGAACAGGGATATGATTTTTTAAGGGAAGCTGTTAAGAAATATTACGCAAAACGTAATGTAGAGCTTGAACTTGATGAAATATTTATATCAGACGGTGCAAAAAGCGATTTGGGAAATATTCTTGACCTGTTTGCAAGAGACAATACTGTTTTGGTTCCCGACCCTGTGTATCCGGTATATGTTGATACAAATATCATGGCAGGGCGTAAAGTAAATTATATTAATGCTAATCAAGACAATGAATTTCTACCGTTGCCTGATAAGAATATAAAAGCTGATATCATTTATATTTGTTCCCCGAACAATCCGACAGGGGCAGTATATAATAAAGAGCAATTAAGTGAATGGGTTAAGTATGCACTGGAAAATAATGCGGTAATACTTTTTGATTCCGCTTATGAATCCTTTATCTCTGATGAATCACTTCCTCGTTCAATATATGAAATAGAGGGGGCAAAGGATTGTGCTATAGAATTTTGTTCACTATCAAAAACGGCAGGATTCACAGGTACCAGATGCGGTTATACTATTGTACCGAAGAATTTGGGTAAGCTTAATAAAATGTGGGTTCGCCGTCAAACTACAAAGTTTAACGGAGTTCCGTATATTGTTCAGCGTGGTGCGGAAGCTGTATTTACAGAAGAAGGACATGCTGAGATTATGAAAAATATAAATTATTATAAAAAGAATGCTAAGCTAATATCAGATACTCTAAAAGATTGCGGAATCTGGCATGTTGGCGGAAAACATTCACCGTATATATGGTTGAGATGCCCGAATAATATGAAATCTTGGGAGTTTTTTGATTTCTTGCTTGAAAACGCTCAAATAGTCGGAACTCCCGGTGCGGGGTTCGGTAAAAACGGTGAAGGATATTTTCGCTTAACCTCGTTTGGCTCGTACGAAAATACTGTTGAGGCAATGCAAAGATTTAGGCAATTATTCCGTAATTAAAACAATCTCCCTCTCCAAGGGGGAGGGTCGGGGTGGGGGTAAAATATTAAGTTAACAAAAATGAGACCACCCTCATCCGTCCTTCGGCCACCTTCTCCCATCAAGGGAGAAGGAAAGAATAATCCTCACCCGAGTTTTCAGAGCTTCGAACATTCGTTCTCAGCTTGATAACTCTCCCTCTCCAATCGGAGAGGGCAGAAATATACCCTCATCCGTCCTTCGGCCACCTTCTCCCATCAATGGAGAAGAAAAGAATAATCCTCACCTGAGTTTTCAAAGCTTCGAACATTCGTTCTCAGCTTGATAACTCTCCCTCTCCGGTTGGAGAGGGCAGAAATGTAC
>JAFVAR010000012.1 GCA_017480425.1 bacterium
CAAGCGGGATAAAGTTTACATCGTTATAATCATCCGACTGTTCTAATTTTTCAATCTGCTCTGCTGTTATTTGTGTAGCCGTTCCAGAAACAATGAATTTTGGTAACTTTTCGAGTTTAATAGGTTCTCTTTCATTACTTATATCAGCAAGCCAAATTTTTCCTAAAACCTGTGCTCCTGCAGCAGTTCCGGCTGGAAGAAGTCTTTTATCACATTTTTTTATTGCAAGTGCAATTTGTTCAATATCAGTTATAGAGGCGGAATCAGCTACTATTAATTTTTTGCCTTCTTTTATAAGTTCATTAATTTTTATTAGAATCGGTCCCGCTCCGTTCATAACAGTTTTTAAATCAAGTGTACCAACAAGCTCTGCCTGCTTAGCATCCAGCTGTGATTTTAAAAGAGAAGGAATATGTGATTCCACAATTGGAGAATGAGGGTCCATTGCAATTTCTGTTCTGCCAATCGGAATACCTTTTAATAAGTGATACCCTCCAACTGTTATTCTACCCTCTTGAGGAAACGCAGGGAATATTATTGCGGCATCATATTCTAACATATTCAGCATAGTTAGTGTTTCGACAGCTATATGTCCCCTAAGGGTCGAATCTATTTTTTTATAAAAATATTCAAAAGCAAAATTGTCAGTAAAAGTTTTTACTGCTTTTTCTATCCGATTAACTGCTTCTATCGAATCACAATTTCTTGATTCGCTTGATATAGCCCAAACTTCAGCATAATCTTTGTTGCAATCCGGATTGTAGTCAGAATCAAGAAGTATTTTTGTTTTTGCTCCCTGAATATGAAACTGAAGCGCAGTATCATTTGCGCCTGTTAAATCATCAGCAATAATTCCCACTATGTCTGTAAAAATCATCAGCTATTTTACCTGCCTAATCATTTGTTAAGAGCCTATGCCCCTTCAGCATCTCTTTTTGAGCCCAAAAGTCTTATATTATTTGCAACAATAAGAAATCTCTCACGTTCTTCCCCTGACTGATCAGTCCATTTGCTTATAGAAATTCTTCCGTCAACAACAACCTGACGCCCTTTTTTGATGTATTCTCCGGCAAATTCAGCTTGTTTATCCCAAACTTCTATATTGTACCAATCAGTAACTTCTTCTTTTGTTTTTGAATCCCAACGGCCTACTGCAAGTGAAAAAGTTGTTTTTACTTTGCCTGATTCAAAATACTTTATTTCTGCATCCTGTCCTGCTCTTCCGATAATAGTTGCAGTATTCATATCATAATCTCCTTTTAATATCCTTAACCAATATTGAATATTATACCACAGAAAAAGAGGTTGTTTGTAAACAACCTCTTTTCTTATATTACTTTTTATCTTCTTCTGTTTTTTCTTCTTTTGGTTTTGGAGCTTTTGTAGGATCAAAACTTTCATCTAAATACTCGATTTTTGCATTTTTCATTAATCCTGCAGTTAAGTTTTTAATGACTTCAATTTGCTTTTGCGTTTCCAGATAATACTTAATTTCATCTTTAATGCTGTCATAAGGAGTAGTACCTGCTTCCATTCTGTCTGTAACCTTAATAATATGATAGCCATAAGGAGTTTGGACTACTTTTTCATTAATAGTATTAGGCTTCATAGAAAAAGCTGCTTCTGCAAATTCTTTAACCATAGCTTCTTTTGGGAAGAATCCAAGTTCCCCGCCCCTTTCAGCACTTGCTTTATCATCAGAAGATTTTTTTGCTATTTTTGCAAAATCATCCGGATTATTTTTTACTTCTGCTAATATAGCTTCTGCTTTGGCTTTGTTCTCAGCCATTATTTTATCTACTTCTTTATTCAAGTCTTCCGGTGTAATATCTTTATTTTTTTCCTTTATAGAACGGATTAAGTCAACCGGACTTGAGAGAATTAATATGTGAGATGCTCTGACTTGTTCTCCGTGTGTAAATTCTGCCTTATGTGAATCGTAATATTTTTTTGCATCATTGTCAGATACATTAATTTTTTCAATAGAATCAACAAGTTTTTTAATTTTTATTTGTGTTTTTAAGTCTGCGGTAAAGTCAGCATTTGAAACTCCACGTTGTTTAAGCATTTCATTTAACTGTTCTTTTGAACCGACTTTATCAATTACACTTTTGAGCTCTTCTTCAAAATCTTCATCCGATACTTTAATATTCCGTTTTGCGATTTCTTCATCAAGTAATGTTTTTACGATAAGTTCATTAACAATCTTATTTTTGAAAATCACGTACATTGGGTTTTCATCAGATTTTAAGAAATTCTTTGAACCGCCCAATGCTTTAAACATAGAATTATCAAGAGTTTTGTCAAACTCCGAGTCAAATTGTGCTTTTGTAATAACATTGTCATTAACTTTAACAATTCCTTCAGACTTTTGTCCGAAAGTGCACCCTGCAAGTAAAACAGTAGATAGTGCCAAACAAGCCAGTAATTTTTTCATATTTATATACTCCTTTGTCTCTCTTTTGCATATCAATTTTACTTCAAACAATTACAAATGTTAATTGTACATTAAGTAATATTAACGAGTATTTTTTTTCATGAATTCATTTTATTGTAGTTGTTAGCGGTTTCTTTAATGTAATAAAACAGTCCGCTTAATGTTTCAAAAATTCCATTAAAGTCCATATAATCAATGTTTAGCAGAATTATTGATTTTCCGTCCATACAAGATTTTGGCGCAATAGTAAACTTAAGTTTTTTTGAAATATCTCTATTGAGACCTTGCTTTATAACGTTCCATTCAAATGGGGTAAATGGTGTGTAGATCCGAATTTCATTCCCGGCTTCTCTTATAATCGAAATTCCGCAATCTGTAGCAATAAGCCGCAGTTGTATTAATTTAATAAGATTTTCAACCTCTTCCGGAATTCTTGAAAAACGGTCTTTCCATTCGGATATAATATAATTTAATTCTGTTTCATTTTTAACGTCAGCAAGTCGTTTATATTCAATCATTTTCTGTTCGGTTGAACCTACCCATTCATCAGGGATAAAAGCAGTTATATTAATATCAACAATTGTCGGTTTGTTAGCTTTTATTGTTTCTCCTTTAAGTTCATTAACAGTTTCTTCTAATAACTGACAATATGTATCAAATCCGACATTAATCATATGTCCGTGTTGTTTTGTGCCGAGAATATTTCCCACACCTCTTATCTCAACATCTCGCATTGCTATTCTGTATCCGCTTCCGAGAGTTGTAAATTCTTTAATAGCCTTTAACCGTTCAGTTGCTTCTTCAGAAAGTTCTTTATTCTTTTTATAGAAACAATAGCAGTAAGCTTGTTTTTCGCTTCTGCCAACCCGTCCTCTTAACTGATAAAGTTGAGCAAGCCCCAGTTTGTCGGCTTCGTGTATTATTATTGTATTTGCATTTGGAATATCAAGTCCGTTTTCAATAATTGTAGTGCATAAAAGAATATCTGTTTCGTGGTTATCAAAACCGACAATTACATCTTCTAATTGTTTCTCACTTAACTGTCCGTGTCCTACGGCTATTTTTGCATTCGGAACAAGTTTTTGAAGTTCCAGTTTGAATTCTTCAATTGTTTCTACTCTGTTATAAAGATAAAATACCTGTCCGTCTCTGTCTAACTCATTTATTATTGCATTTTTTACCGTTTGTTCATTATATTCTCCGACATATGTCTTTATCGGCAATCTGTTTTGAGGCGGAGTATTAATTACGGATATGTCTTTAATTCCGGACAATGACATGTATAATGTTCTGGGGATAGGAGTAGCTGACATTGATATAATGTCAATATTTTCACGGAATTCTTTTAATTTTTCTTTGTGTCTGACTCCAAAACGGTGCTCTTCATCAATAACCAACAGCCCTAAGTCTTTAAAAGAGACTTTGTCTTGAAGCAGTGCATGTGTTGCAATAACTACATCACATTTCCCGGTAGAAAGATTTTTTAATGTTTCATTTCTCTCTTTTGCGGAACGGAATCTGCAAAGTAATTCTACATCAATCCCAAACGGTTTAAATCTCTCGGAAATAGTTTGATAGTGCTGAAGAGCTAAAACTGTCGTCGGAACGATTACTGCCACTTGTTTTAAAGACGTAATTGCTTTAAACATCGCACGCATTGCGACTTCTGTTTTTCCGAATCCGACATCTCCGCACACAAGTCTGTCCATAGGGCTGGAACTCTCCATGTCAGATTTTATTTGATTAATCGCTTTTAATTGGTCAGGAGTCTCAATATATTCAAATGTATCTTCCATTTCTAATTGAAGCGGTGAATCAGGCGCAAAAGGGATTCCTTCTTTCATTTTTCTTCTTGCATACAAACGTAACAGGTCGTAAGCGATTGTCTCAACGGCTTTTTTGACTTTTTGTTTTACTCCTTCCCAATCGCTTCCGCCCATTCTGGAAAGCTTTGGCTTAACTTGTCCTGAACCTCTGTACCTGCAAAGCATATTAATCTGTTCCGCAGGAATATGAAGCTTGTCTTTGTTTGCATACTCTATTGTTAAATAGTCCTTTAGTTGACCGTCAATTTCTTGCTTAGTGAGCCCCTTGTAGATACCAACCCCGTGAATTGTATGAACAACATACTCTCCTTCTTGGATATCATTAATATTTTCTATGTACTCGGCTTTTTCTTTATATTTACGTTTGCGGTTTGAAGGTATATCTTTTTGCCGCTTATTAAACAATTCTCTGTCTGTAAGAAGCAGTATTTTCCCGTCAGGAAGTTCAGTCCCTTGAGATGTAATGTTTCTTATGTAGTTAATATCATAAATCCCAAAGCTTGAAAGTACCTCTTTTACACGTTCTTGAAAATCTGTAGCGATAGTTATTTGGTATCCTTTATGCTCCTTTATATAAATCGCCACTGCATCCATATCAGCATCAAAAATTTGTACATTTCTTGAATCAATGTCAATAACTTCATTAGTTTCATCTGATAGAAAATTGTTAAGATAAATTTTTTGGAATCCTGCCAATTCTTGTACAATATTTTCCCATCCCCAATGATTAATGTCTTTCAGTGGCTCTATATGGTTGGTTTTTAATCCTTCATTATATGCTTTTGTGTAGGCTTCATCTATCATTTGGAATTTTGAGGATACTTCGGCATATTCATCAAATACTACAATATAGTTTTTAAAGTAGTCAAGAATGCTTACAAAATCCGAATTGAAATATGTTTGATAAACGCTTATTCCTTCAAAAAATTTTTCTGTTTCGCATAATTCTTTAATTTGTTCGGGTAAGTCATTTAAGTTATTATCTAAAAGAAATTTAAAAATCGGTTTTATATTAATTTCTGTAATTTTTTCTACAGACTTTTGAGTTTCATTATTAAAATATCTTATATCAACAATTTCATCTCCCCAAAATTCAATTCTGACCGGATTTTCTTCAAGTGTATAAATGTCGGCAATATCACCTCGGATACTGAATTCTCCTATATCTGATACCATTGTGGAACGCTTGTATCCCAGTGTAGAAAATCTTTTTATAAGTTCCTGTTGTGAAATGGTATTGCCTATTTTTAGAGAAAAAGAGTTTTTGATTAAAAAGTCCTTGTTTGGGAACTTTTCTAAAAGAACTTTTATTGGTGCAATAACAACGTCAGGTTGTGTCATTAGGCATGATATTTGCTTTTGATAGTCATATAGGTTTTGGTATATTGTTTCGTATGGGGAAACGTTTTGATAAGGTATTGTTTCTGCGCTGATATCAAAAATTCTGTTTAGGTCTGCGGAGTACTTCAGAGCAGATTGTTCGGTAGAAGTTAATAAAAGAATTTTACGTCCTGAAATTTGCTCGATGTATTTTAAAATAAGCAATCTGGCAAATGATGTTAAGCCGGTGAAAGTAAAACTCTTTAAATTTTTTATATTATGTGCAAATTTATCAAAAAACGAAGCTTTTTCTAGTTTCATGCATTAGGGCTTTCGTATTCTATTCCCATTTCTTTTAGTGCAGCAATGAAGCGTTCGGCGCAAGAATATTGAACTTCAGGCGGAACAACTCTTAAAATTTCAACTGTCTTTGATATAATAGGGTCTTTATCGTACCATCTTGATCCGTTAACAGGTTTTACTAAATCATAAAATCTGTCAAGTGCCTCTTTGGAAACTTTCTCCTCTAATTTATCCAAAAATACGACAGCGTGTGCTTTTAATTCATCTTGATAGTTTTTTAAAAGTTCAATTACTTCTAATAGCTTAGGGTCATGGTCATACCATCTTTTATACGCAGCCATTAAATCCCTCCCTTTGTATTTAATATTGCAGAATTCATGCTCGGCATGCCGGATATATCTTCTTCATTATATCTTGTAATCTTTGCTCCCATATTTTGAAGTTTGTGTTCAAATTCTTCATATCCTCTATCTATATGGTGAAGTTTTTCAACTATTGTTTCTCCGTTTGCCATTAATCCGGCTATAACAAGTGCTGCGCCTGCTCTTAAGTCACTTGCGGCAACTGTTGCCCCTGTTAGGTTTTTAACTCCTTTTACTATAGCATGGTTTCTGTCTTGGTGGATATCTGCGCCCATTCTTCTTAAGTCAGGCACTTGCATAAACCTGTTTTCATATAAACTTTCGGTAATAATCCCTACACCGTTTGAAGTTGTTAACAGTGTCATTGCAATAGCTTGCAAGTCAGTCGGAAAACCCGGATAAGGCTGGGTTACAAAGTTTATAGAGCTTAATCTGCTGCGGGCACTTACCTCAATTGTTGTTGGTTCAACTAATTTGATGCTTGCTCCCATTTTAATTAATTTATCGTTAAAAAATGTCAAGTGTGCAGGATATACATTTTTGATTATAGCTTTGCCTTTTGTTGCCACAACTGCTGCCATAAACGTGCCGGCTTCGATTCTATCCGGTATTGTCGTATACTCTGTTTCATGCAGGCAGTCTGCCTTAACTCCGTTAATTACAATCTCGGAAGTCCCTGCTCCTTGAATATCCGCACCCATAGTGTTTAAGAAATTTGCTAAGTCAATAATTTCAGGCTCTTGTGCGGCATTTTGAATTCTGGTTGAGCCCTCTGCCAGTACTGATGCCAACATCAGATTTTCTGTAGCTCCTACAGACGGAATGTCTAAATAAATATCAGTACCTACAAGCTTTGAAGCTTTAGCATGTACATATCCGTTTTCAATTTTAATTTTTGCACCAAGTGCTTCCAATCCTTTTATATGAAAATCAACTCTTCTCTCACCGATAGCACATCCTCCTGGAAGCGCAACAATAGCTTCTCTGCAACGAGACATTAAAGCTCCGAGGATTATAAATGAGGCACGCATTTTGCTTACTAATTCATATTTTGCTGTGATAGATGTAATATCGGAGGCATCAATAACAACTGACTTCTCTTCTTTGTTATAATTGCAGACTGCGCCCAAGTCTGATAGTACATTCAACATTATATCCACATCCGTAAGATGCGGAACATTATATATTTTGGTAGAGCCTTTTACTAATATAGCCGCAGCCAAAAGCTTAAGTACAGAATTCTTAGCTCCCCCTATCGATACTTCCCCTTTAAGAGATTCTCCTCCATGTATCTTAAATTTCTCAGTCAAAATCTCCTCCGATTCTTTTATTATCATACTATTATTAAATTTTGTTGTAAAGGGGAAAGAAAATTTTCCAGAAAAATGTAATAATAGTAAACGATAGCAAAGTGAAGTGCTTAACATAACGTTACTTTGCAAAATCAGAAACTTGTTTATTCGGAACTATTCTTCCATTAGTGTCTTTTCACCATATGCGGTAAGTCGGTATTCAGATGCGCCAACAATTCCTGTTAAGTCGGGAAGACATTCAATATAATCTCTGTTGATAGCTTCCTGCAATATGCTGTGGTCAATAATAACAGCTAAGTTCTGCATAAGCTTTGCGTTAAGCTGTTTTAGGGTAAAACGGGGCTTTTGCTCATACTGTGTGAAATAGTATGCTGTTAGCAAAAGGTAATCTATTTTTCTATCAATTTTTCTGTCTCCGATATAATTAAGAAATGCGTTGTCTTTTTTTATAGATGGTGTAGGCTTAAATGCTAAATCGGGGTTGTGTATAGAACGATCTAATATATTTTCAAAATTATTAATTTTAGCAGAAGTACTTTCAGGCACTTTTTCTTGTGTATTTATACTATGTTCTTGCTCAGCATGGTGCTCAGGAGAATAAATTGCATCTAAATCCTTCCCTGTGTCATTGATTTGCTGATTGTCAAAATCTTCAATGGGCTTATGTTCAGGCAGCTTGCTTAATTGTTCATCGATTTTTTGACGGGTGATCTGTTCTTCTTTGCTTATCTGGTTATTTACCATAGTTTTGCATTCTTGAATTTTGCGATTTTGTGCATATTGAGAAGCTTTTTTTACCCACAAAGCAAACTGTTCCACTACAAGTTCTTTGTCTGTAGTAGATAGTGAAAGTTGATATATTCCCTTTGTTATTTTGAATGAATATGTGGACATGCCCCTGCCTTATCTTGCATTATCTTGAAGCAGTTCTTCTCTCCATTTGTTTAACTGCTCTTCAACGAATTCCAAATCGTCAGACTTAAGTTCAATTTCAATATCGCCCTTTTTCATTTTGAAAACATAATCGTGCATATATCCTCCTTAATGTTTAAAGTTTAACTTAAAATTTTTTAACTTTCAAGTGTAACAATAATTGTAAAATATTTCTATCTATAGTATAATTGCTTTAAAAGGATTAGGGATTATAAATATGTCAACAGTAAATACAGTGTCTTCGTCAATTTTAGCGGAATTATTAAAAGAATCTGTTACGGAAAAATTGCAAAGTTTAGCAGAAAATAATGAATCTTTTGCAGATAAACTTGCCAAACTTTCCAATCGCTCGCTTTTAGAGCTTCCTTCAATTGTTGATATTAACACCTTAAAAGATTTAAAAGAAGGTAAGTTTGATATCAGTTTGAGGCAATATACAAATTTGCATACCTACAATCTGATGATGTCAAATTTATATGATAACACTTCCGCAAATGTTTTTCAGAAATCATTAAATAATCTTTTGGGAACGGAAGAAAATGATATTGCTACTGCAAAAACATTTGTTGATACAATGAGGGAAAGAGGTCTTTCAAACCAGTCAGCAATTACTTTATATTCTGCTTTGAAGAGTTATTCTCTTACTTCATCAATAGGCAATTATAATTTTGTAGACGCAAAAATTTAAATTTACGGTTTTTAGTGTATAATGTAAAAGTAAATATAAGAAAATGAGGTTTTCGAAAAAGATGAAAAAGATAGTTATTTGTACAGTCCTTATGGCAGCAGGCGCTGCATCATTAATGAACATGGCTGATAGAGTTGATGTTCAATCACCTGAATTCACATTAAAGAATTCATATGCAATGACTTTAAGATATGACAAGTCAATGGGTGAAAAAACAATTAAAGCTGCTGTAATTGACAGTTACTTCAGAAGTGTTGCTTCAAACGGTAAAATTATCAGATGGAACAAGGATTCAATGCCATTAAGAGTTTATATCCAGGACTCTGCTGATGTACCCGGATATTACAGAGAAATCGTTATGAGTGCTTATCAAGCATGGCAAAGAGCAAGTGAAGGTCTGGTAAGCTTTGAGTTCGTTGAATCACCATCAGAAGCGGATATGAAGTGCTATTTTAAGAATACTGATAACAAAAAATCAATTGGTGTTCATGCATTTACTATAAACGGTAATCGCATATCAGATTCTACGATTGTATTTAACAAGACTGATGATAAAAATCACAGCTTGGATTCAAAACAATTATTCTCTTCAGCTCTTCAAGAAATCGGTCACTCTCTAGGTTTGACAGGAAAGAGCAAGAGCATATATGACGTTATGTATCCTATAGGTACAAAGTTCAATACGGAAATTACTCAAAGAGATTTGAAAACTTTAGGTCTGTTGTATTCGGTTGTTCCTGATATTACAAATGCACCTTTATCAAGTGAAGAATCTTCTCAATTGCTTACTGTTTCAGAAGTATTGGCAACCTTGAATGTACCTGTTACAAATGATACAAAAAATCTTGATGAAATTGTTGCAGGTGATGTATCTACTCACTTAGCGCTTGCTGAACAGTACAGACGTCGTGCTGAATATGAAAAAGCTGCAAAAGAATATCAAGCAGTTGCACAGTTGAAGACTGACAGAAGAAGCAAATCAGAAGTTTATTATGAAATTGCCGTAATGTATTTGGATGCTGAAGAATACGGAAATGCAAAAGCAAGTGCAGAAATTGCAATGGCAACAGATATGAACGATTTGACAGAAACTTTGCCGGCTTTGATTAATTACTATACAAAAAGATCAACATCTGCAGTTGAACAGTTGGAAACAATTCTAAAACAAAATCCATATAACAAGCATGCTTATAAGTTATTGTGCAAAATCTACAGAGACAAGCACCATGAAAACTTATTAAATTCTACAATAAGAAAATATGGTAAAACAGCTGGCTCAGAAGACTAATTTAGGTAGCCAAAAGCAATAAGTTAAAAGTGGAATTTTTCTTTTTGAAAAATTCCACTTTTTTCTAATGTTAAAAATGAAAAAATTTATTAAACTAAAAATGTAATAAGTAGTGCCGCAATGCAGTCTTGTTGTTACAAGTATGCAGAGTATATATGTGTAAGCTCTGATTTTTATAGCATGCGGCGTTGGGCGGATTATATCCGCCCTTATATAAAAAGAAGAGCTATTTTATAATCAATAGCTTTTCTTTTAGTTAAGGTTTTCTATATAAAATTTTTTAAAATCTTTAATATTTTTTTCTAATTCTTCTATTTGTAGTTCTATGGATGGAAGTTTTTCTTTTAAATAATTTATTATTACAGTATCAATTTTATCTGTTGATTCAGATATATTGTTTCCGTTTGCATTGCATGTTTCTATGGGTACAATTAGTGTAGCTTTGGCCATATTTAAATAATTGTGTACTTTATCAAGTTCATTTTCAAGAAATTTTGAACATTTAGACAATTAATTACCAACCTCTCTTATGCATATAATATTATATATAAACAAATTATAATGTATAGTAAATCTTTTGACAATACCGGAAAATATAACTATGGTGAATGAACAAAGACTAAAAAATCTTGGAATTAACATTAAAAGCGAACGATTAAGACGCAGTATATCACAGGAAAAGCTGGCAGAATTGACAAATATTTCTCGCAATTCTGTGAGTTTGATAGAAACCGGTAAAATAAATCCTACTATCTTAAAAGTGATTGATATAGCAAATGCGTTGAATGTAGAAGTCAGTACTTTAATAGAAAATATCTAGTCCAAGAAATGTATAAAATTTATAAAAACAACAAAAATGTGGCGATTATGCCACATCTTTTGTTATTCATTTTTTATACCTTCATTTCTTTTTCAAATCCAAAAAGCGAGCTAACGGATTCATCATCATGAATTCTTGAAATTGCTGCACCGAGTAATGGTGCAACGGAAAGCTGCTTGACATTTGAAGGTAATTTTTCCGCATCCCATGGAATTGTATTGGTAATGATGCATTCTTCAATAGGTGCATTTTTTAATCGTTCAATTGCGGGACCGGAAAATACAGCATGTGTAGCTCCAACATAAACGGCTTTTGCACCTTTACTTTTTAAGAGCTTTGCAGCTTCGCATATAGTTCCGGCAGTATCAATAATGTCATCAAACATCAAACACACCTTGTTTTCTACGTCTCCAATTATATGTGTGGCAATTGCTTCATTATGTTTATCTCTTCGTTTGTCAATAATTGCCATAGGACAATCTAATTTTTTTGCAAAATATCTGGTTCTGTTAGCACCTCCCATATCAGGGCTCACAGCTACCATTTCTTCATGGTTAATCCCTAAATCTTTAATATAATCAACTATAATTGGAGCTGCAAAAATATGGTCTACGAGAATGTTGAAAAACCCTTGTATTTGTCCTGTATGTAGATCCATTGCAAGAACTCTGTTTGCACCGGCTGTTGTAAGCAAGTCTGCGACTAATTTTGCAGTAATTGCTTCTCTGCCTGAAGTTTTTCTATCCTGACGGGCATATCCGTAATATGGAATTACTGCTGTAATTGTTTTGGCACTCGCTCTTTTAAATGCATCAATTATAATTAATAATTCGACTAAATTTTCGTTAACAGGATTGCACAACGGTTGAATAATAAAAACATCATCACCACGGATGCTCTCTTTTACTTGAACATAAATTTCTCCGTCCGCAAAATTTTTGACAACCATTGGTCCGACTGTAGTTCCGAGATGGTCTGCAATTTCTTGCGCAAGTTTGGGGTTCGAACGACCTGCAAATAATTTAATGTCGTGCGTAGGGCTCACAGCTTTTTCAAGTTGCGGGTAAGTCATTTCAAGAACCATTTGAAAATCCTTTCATACAATTTGTGATAAGTCGACAGTTCTATTTTATACCTAATATGTATATAAAAAAAGAGTTTTTTACAAAATATTAAGTACAATAACTTAAAAACTGCTAAAAAAATAATTTGTTAGTGCTCTATTTATTACTATATCAAATATATAATTGTATCTAATTGTTAAAAATTTTATCCAAATGTTATAAATTTTTATATTTGTGGAATTAAACACATGTAAGGATACATATAAAAGGTTGATTAACGATGCAATTAAGCGCACAAAATAATTGTATATTTACCTTTAGCAAGGAAAGAATGTCTTGCTTGAATAGTGCATGCTTTAAAACAGACGAGTGTGAGATAGCGGTAAATGGTATATTTACCCCGGAGGTGTGTAAATGGTAAGTATTAATACAAACCTCCAAAAAACTTTCTTCCTCGCCTTACAGGAGAGGGTAGGGGTGAGGTGTAATCCCGTAGGGAACTCTAAGAAGGAGGTGATTTATGGTTAGCATAAATACAAACCTCCAATCATTAATAGTGCAGAAAAACCTTACGAAATCAACCAATGCTTTGGATAAGGCGATAGAGAGATTAACAACGGGTTATAAAATCAACCATGCATCAGATAACGCAGCGAAC
>JAFVAR010000013.1 GCA_017480425.1 bacterium
CAGCGTAAATATTGAGAATTTAACTTCTTCCCGTTCTACATTGCAGGACGCTGATGTTGCAAAAGAATCAAGTAATTTTATAAAATCACAAATCTTGCAACAAGCTTCCGCTACACTTCTTGCAACTGCAAATCAGACACCTTCTCTTGCTCTAAGATTACTCGGTGCAATGTAACAATATTGCAGCAGGAAAAAATATGCTATAATTTACCTATGGCAGATTTAATTGAGAAATTAAAAGAGATTGGGCTTAATACGTATGAAGCAAAAACTTATGTTGCGCTTCTTAAAAAATATCCGGCAACCGGATATGAAGTTTCAAAGCTTGCAAATATTCCACAATCAAGGACTTATGATACCCTTAAGGCATTGGAAGATAAAAACATTGTTGTTGCAACAAATACCAAGCCTGTTACTTATACTCCGATTAAGCCAAAACAGTTAACAAGCCGTGTAAAGAAGAAAATGGATTCAACAATCAATTTTCTTGATAAGCATCTTCCAAACGTAAAAGACGACTACAATGAGCCGATAATTACAATCGCAGGAAAACAAAATATTAATGATAAAATAATTGAAGTTATAAGAAATGCCAAGCGGGAAATTTACATAGAAATTTGGTCACAAGACTTTAAGATATTTGAACAAGAACTTTTAGACGCATATAACAGGAATGTGGAAATACGAGTTGTAGGGTATGACAATTTGAATCCGAGATTTGGACTTGTATTTCAGCACGCTTTTGCAAGAGATATTGAACTTTCTTTAGGCGGAAGGATGATAATTATTGCAGTTGATGATAATGAAGGTATAATCGGAAAAATATCATCATTAAAAAATGATGTTGAAGATACAAATATTATTTGGACAAAAAACGAAGGAATTGTCTTTATTATAAAAGAATTTATAGTACACGATATGTATTTGATTGATGTAGAAGAAAATCTTGTTGAACAGATGAAATACATATACGGAAAAGGATTCAAACGTTTAAAAGACAAAGTTCTGGGCTCTAATGCAACTTATATGATTCACTAATAAAAGTCAATTCTGTGTTTTAGCGCTATTCCTGTTATATTAAGTGATTTTTTTGGAGCATATCAATTATTATTTTAATTCCTGTTTTTGTATCTTCGATAAATCCTTCGGCAAGTCCGTCATCCATTTTTGATTGCAGAACCTTAATAACTTCTGCTTGCATATACTGATAAAGAAGAGATGATTTTACAATTGCCGATACAAGGGCAGGAGAAAATGTATTTTTTGATAAAAGCTCTATAACATCATTTATTAATTTTAGTTCATCTTGTGACCAAGCTTGTGTTTCAATTTTAAATGGCATAGCGGTATTCAGTATCATAGATGTTGTATTGGAAACAACGTTAAGCGGAATGTTTTCAAATTGTACATTTTTCATCCCTTGAATATCTGCACCAAAAGTAGTTGTATTGTAAATTTCAGAAAAATTAAGGTCTTTTATCATTGCTTCAAAATGTTGTATAAAGGTTGCAAAGTCTTCCCTTGATTCAACCATTTCTCCGGTTACAGATTTAACCTTTGTTATTCCTTTAATTTGATCTCCTCCAAGATTTATTTTACCATCAGCAGTTCTGTTTGCAGTCTCACCTGAGGAGTACATTACATCTCCTTTAATAGCTAAATCCAGACCGGAAAATATTATTTTTTCAAATCCCATTTTTACTGCTGCAATAAAGGCAAGAGTTGTTGTTGAACCGCCGCATTCATAAGAAATTAAACTTTGATTATATTGGAGGAGTTTTTTTATAACAGTTTCATTTCCGGTAAATGATAAAAATATTCTCTTGAAATTTTTTTGCAGAATACCGGAATCGGATTTTAAATCCATTATGCAATTTACTTTCGGAATCCAATCTTCCAAATTTGTGAAAGAAGCATCCAAGTTTTCTGCATCCAGACATACAACAAAATCAGGAATTATATCATTTGCAATAAGAGTTCTAAATACTCTGTTTACTGCAAATATTACATATTTGTCACGGTTTTCTTTAATTTTTTGTATATTGTCTTGGAAAGACGGCCCTGCAGCTATAATAAGTGCAGTTTGTCCGATAAATTTGTTCTCTAAATCGCAAAGCTTGTAAACTGATGAACTATTAATTGCCTTAATATTATTCAGTATGTTTTTGAGCCAAATTCTTGAAAATTTAAGGATTGTATTAACATCAACCATTTTACTTCTGCAAGTATCATAAACTTTTTGAGTGAATTCAAGCAGTTCTTGGCTTTTTGCGATTGCATAATTATTGAGATAGACCACCTCAACTTTATCTTTTGTTATGTATGTTTCGTTTAATTTCTTTATAATTTCGTCGGCTTTGTCAGTAATAAAAACTCTTCCGCTTGAAAGAATTTCAGAAATGTCAACATTATTCAGTACGAAATGTAAAAGTTTTATGTCAGGTTCGTATACAAATATTTTTGAAGGGTATGTATTGTAAACTTCATCAAGCAAATAACAAAGTCCTATACCAAAAGTTACTATAATGTCATTTGAACCCATAGGTTGCTTGATCGTATCACTAAGCATTTTTCTTATAGCTCCTCTGGGGTCATTTACATCATCAATAGGGAAATCATTTTTCATAAGCAGATAATCATTAGTCGGGGTCATACAAAATGAAATATCCCATCTGGATTCTTCCAACGTTAATTCGTTTAAACGGGACTTGAGTGCTTGATTATCAATAAGCTCCATATTTTTTTTAAACATAAAAACCTCAATTTACATATAAGGTATCATATTTTGGGGTATATGTAAAGTTAATAGAATTTTATGATTGGGTTATTATTTATTGTTGTTTTCTGCAAATCTTGCATCAACTGCTTCTTCAAATTGCTTAAATATATCACTGCCGACAAGCTGCTCCAGTTGAGAGCGTTTCTCAAAATATGTTCCCCTTGCTTTTACCTGTTCATCAAGCGCTTCTCTGTAAAAAGTATCTGTTATCATAATGACTTCTTTTGATTGGTTTTGAGCAATTTTGTAGTTGTGTTCTCTTTGTTGTACCATTTTTGCAGTCATATCATACAGCAATCGTGCTGTCATGTAGTCATAATATATATCTACAATTTTCTGTTGTAGTTCATCAACTTTTCTTACAAGAATAATCATGTCAGCATCGGTTACTTGAGTGTATTTATAATTTAACGCTTTTGTATCCTGAGACATTATGCCCAGAGTATTTCCGCCAATCAGTGCTGCCCCCGCAAATGCCGGATTTCCGCTGCTCGCCCCTATAAATGTTGACATTCCGGCAATTGTTGTCAAAACTTTTTTTATTGCTCCGTCGTCAGGTTTATCTTTATCCGGATTTGAAAGTTTGTATATTGCAAATTTTATTGTATCACTTTTCATCGCAGCTCCTTGCCACAATAGTGATAAATCGGCAAGCATGTCGTTATAATCAAGCTCTATTGATTTTGAGATATCCAAAGCCATGCTTTTTATGCTTAAGTCAGCATAAGTAAGTCCTTCTTTTTTATCTTCTTTTGTTGATATTGTAGGTACTATATCGGAATTCGGAACGGATAAGTCAATTTGGTTGCTTGTATCCATTGCTTTTTCAGGAATATCCACAGTCCCGAAACGGTACATTATGTCCATTGGAGATTTTATATCTATCAATTGAACTTCTGCATTAGCCGGCAGAACAGCAAAACTTGTGATTAGTATAAGTGATGCAATAATCTTATTTTTTAACATTATTGCCTCCTTTATTTTGTTTACCGTCTTCTTTGTATAAAACGGAGTTGAAATCATATTGATACATCTCCAACGAGTCTACGGCAGTTTTACCGGCTAATCTTTGTAATTGTATATGATATTTCTTGGCAGCTTGTTCAAGGTTAAATTCCTGAATTCTCATAGAATCATATCTGGAAGATGAGATTGCAATTTCAAGGATATCACTCCCTTCTAGAGCATTAGAGTAATTTTTTGTATACAAAAGCATTTTTGAGCGGGTATCTTTAAGAAGCCCTAGAGTGTTTTTGTAGTTATAATATGCACTTATTAAAGTATCCTGCAATGCTTCTACCATACCTGCAAGTTCAATTAATTCCGTATCAGTAAGCGGAGTTTCTTGAGGTACGTTCTTTTTGTTAAGTAAGCCTTGCGCAAGTCTGCCTGCCGAAAAGGCTGCTGTCTGTGTGCCATAGCTTGCACCCATAAGCGTCGGTACAAACGATGCACCGGAAACGATTGCCGATAAAGTTTTTGCCATTAATGATGAATGTATTCTTCTCTGTGACTCCGGTGTGGCAAGCTTTTTTAGTGCAAACTCAATTACTTGATTATTTTCTACCGTTCCCTTCCATAAAAGTTCGAGGTCTTTAATATCGTGCTCTTTTTGTTGTTCAACAAGGCTTTCAAGTTCTTCAGAACCGTTTAAGAGCAATGAGCCTTTAATTTCTTTAGAAGAATTTTCAATTTCAATTTCAGGTTTCTCAATACTATTCTTATCAAGCGTAACAACATTGCCGTTTATTGCAAATGCGCACTCTGACAACATAAAAGTAAATATTAAAAATGCTCCCAAAAACTTCTTCATAACATACTTATACATTAAAACATGTATAAAAATCAAATTATTAATTTCAAAATGTAAACCCATGCCAAAACCGTTACATTATTAAGCTTTTTGCAAAAGAATTTTTAGATGTTATGATTATTCATACGGGGAGAGGTGTAATTAAAAAATCATGAATTATCACAATATAACTAAGGACGATATGCTAAACGGAGACGGATTAAGAGTTGTTTTGTGGGTAGCAGGTTGCACTCATCATTGTCAAGGATGCCAGAATCCGATAACTTGGGATGTAACAGGCGGTATTCCGTTTGATGACAGTGCAGAACAAGAATTATTTGAGGCTTTAAGTAAAAAATATATTGAAGGAATAACTTTTTCAGGCGGAGATCCTCTCCATCCTTTTAATAGAGAAGAAGTGTTCAGACTGGCTAAAAAAGTTAGAGAAACATTGCCTGAAAAAAATATATGGCTGTATACCGGTTTTTTGTGGGAAGAAATTAAAGATATTCCGGAAATTTCGCTCATGGATGTTGTTGCAGAAGGTAAATTTGTTGAGGAGCTTCTTGATCCAAAAATTCATTGGGTAGGAAGTTCAAATCAGAGGGTAATTGATGTTAAACCGACGCTTGAAACAGGTCAAATAGTTTTACATAATACATAAAAAAGAGGCATATATGCCTCTTTTTTTAAATGAAGTATTTTTCTAAATCTTTAATTCTTTCCGGGGTTATGCTGTGCTTTGCACCTGCTTCGGAATGGTAGCTGTATGTCATTCCTCTTCTTGGCAGCAGATGAAGTGAATCTAAAAATTTGGCGATTTTAGAGCCTTCTTTTACAAGGCTGATTTTTATTTTATATAATTTTTGTCCACGATAGTGATTTAAATCTTCTGAATGCGATGTACGTTTGGAAAGTCTTGCAACAACGTCATATCCGTCTGTTAGTTTTTTAAATAAATCCTGATTTCTTTCCATCGTATATAGCAATGTGTCAGGCCACTTATTCGGTTTTATCATAATGAGTCTGCCTTGAAAGCTGTTTTGATTTGTAGTACATACCGGGGTAATGTTCATTGTTTGTTCTCCTTTTTTACCATGCTATTTATTGTATATATAAAACTCAAAAAAAATATTTTTGCTAGTATATTTACAAAAGGCTATACTTTAATCTTTAATATTAATATTACAAAATATAAGAGTTTGCAAATGTACGAAGAACTTGAGAAAGTAAAACAAAAATGTCTTAATTGTCACAAATGTATTCTTGGGCAAACAAGAAACAATATTGTGTTTTCTGATGGTGTTCCAAATGAAAAACTTATGCTTATAGGGGAAGCTCCAGGATTTTATGAAGATAAGGAAGGTAAGCCTTTTGTCGGCAAAGCCGGTCAACTTTTAGACAAAATTTTTGAATCGGTTGGTCTAACCAGAAAAAAAGACGTGTATATTTGTAACACAGTAAAGTGCCGCCCTCCTGAAAACAGAAATCCTCTGCCGGAAGAAAAAGATGCTTGCTGGGAATTTTTAAAGGAACAAATTGATATAATTCGTCCCAAAATAATTCTTTTATGCGGAAATGTTGCAGTTCAATCAATTTTGGGTAATATCGGAGGTATTACAAAAATCAGAGGTAAGTGGTTCCAGGGTGATGAAAAGGTTTATGGGGCAAAATTGATGCCGATTTTTCATCCTTCATATCTTTTGAGAAATGATTCAAGAGAAAAAGGAAGTCCTAAGTGGTTGATGTGGCAAGATATTCAAGAAATCAGACGAGAATTTGATAAATTGTAAATTCAATAATTGACAAAATATAATTTATGTTACAATCATTTTTATGAATATAAAATATTGGGTAGCATTTTCGTCGATAGAAACACTTGATTCTAATTTTGTTCAAAGGTTATATAACTATTTTGGAGATATAGAAGCAGCTTTTAATGCTTCTTCAAAAAGTTTGGAGCAAATAGAGGGACTAAGTGCGAAGAAGGCAAAAGAATTTTTATCAATTAGAGATAAAATTAATCTTGATAAGTGTTATGAGGAGGTTGAACGCCGCAATATAAAAGTACTTACTTTTGACGATAAACGATATCCTTACATGCTGAGCCAAATCTCTAATCCTCCCATGGTTTTATATTACAAAGGTGATTTATTTGAATGTAACTTGGAGAGAACGGTTGCATTTGTAGGTTCAAGAAGAGCCAGTTTGAACGGCAGAGATAGTGTAAAAAGAATTATAGAAGATTTTAAAAACACGGATATTTGTATTGTTTCAGGTCTTGCTGAAGGTATTGATGCGGTTTCTCATCGCAGTGCGATTGAAAACGGATTAAAAACAATAGGTGTTATAGCAAGCGGATTCGACTTCAGTTATCCTGCATCAAACAGAGATTTGTATGAAAAGCTTGAACATGGATGTGGTGCGGTTGTTACGGAATATTATCCGACATTTGAACCGATTAAATTCAGATTCCCGCAAAGAAACAGAATAGTTACAGGTTTAAGCTACGGTACAGTTGTTGGCGAGGCAGCTATAAAGAGCGGTGCCCTGATTTCTGCAAATTTGACTCTGGAACAGGGCAGAGAACTTATGTGTATTCCGGGTTCAATTAACAATAAAAATACAGAAGGAATATACAAATTGTTAAAAAATGGGGCAACAATGATTACAACAGGAGAGGATATATTAAATTCATTAAATTGGGAAATAAAAAGAGACTGTGAAGTTACAAAGAATATATCCGCACAATATTTGCCCATTTGCGATATAATAAATATCGAACCGAAAAGTTTTGATGAACTTCAAGCGGAAACAGGCATGGATACAGATGAACTTTTGACTGCACTTACCATGATGGAGGTTGAAGGTTTAATTAAACAAACAGAAGGGGATAGGTATAAAAGAGCATGACACCAGCGGTTGCAGCAAACGCAGAGGCAAAATCTAAAAAAGAAAAAGTATTGGTAATAGTTGAGTCTCCTGCAAAATCTAAAACTATCAAAAAGATTTTGGGTGACGGTTACCAAATAGAGGCGAGTTTCGGCCATGTTAGAAATTTGCCGGATAATGTTTTGGGATTTGATGTGCATAATGATTTTAAGCCTACTTATGTAATTATTCCGGAAAAAAAGAAAGTTGTTACAAAGCTGAGTGAACTTGCAAAACGTTCTGACCGTGTGCTGCTGGCATCAGACCCTGACCGTGAGGGAGAAGCTATTGCATGGCACGTTAGAGAACTCTTACCTGTCGGGGATGATAAGGTTCAAAGAATTGAATTTAATGAAATTACTCCAAAGGCTGTGAAATATGCAGTTGCTCATTCACGAGAAATTGATATGGACAGAGTAAAGGCTCAACAGACAAGACAAATTCTTGATAAGCTTGTAGGTTACAAGCTTTCTCCTGTTCTTTGGAAGCAGCTGGGAAATTATCATTTATCTGCAGGGCGTGTTCAATCTGTGGCTCTCCGTATGATATGTGAAAGAGAAGAAGAAATAGAAGCTTTTGTTCCTAAAGAATACTGGTCGGTTCATACAATAATGGACAAAGAAGGTAAGTGTTTTGAAGCTGAAGTTAACAAATACAAAGGAAAAAAGTTTGACATAAATAATGAAGAAGAAGCGAATAAAATAAAAGAATTTCTTCTTAATCCGGCTACTGTGTTTGAAGTCGAAAAGGTTACTAAAAAAGAAACTAAAAGAAAGCCAACAGCACCTTTTATAACTTCAACTCTGCAAAGAGCCGCAAGCACAAAACTGGGTTTTGGCGTACAAAAAACAATGCAGGTTGCACAAAAATTGTACGAAGGTATGGAAATCGACGGAACCCCTGTCGGTTTGATTACTTATATGAGAACCGACAGTGTAAGAATCTCCGATGATGCCCATCAAATGGCAAAAGACTTCATACTAAATAATTACGGTAAAGAATACTATCCTGAAAAAACAAATGTGTACGTAAAAGGGAAGCAAAATGTTCAGGATGCTCACGAAGCTATAAGACCTTCTTACCCTGAAAGGACTCCGGAAAGCTTGAAACCGTATCTTCAGCCTGACCAGTATAAATTATATAAATTGATATGGGAAAAGTTTATGTCATCTCAGATGGCACCGGCTACTGTTGCAAACAAAACTATTGATATAAAGGCCGGAGATTATAATTTAAAAGCAGGTACTAGCAAGGTTGTTTTCGACGGATTTTTAAAATTGTATAATGATGCTGAAGAAGAAGAGAAAGAGTCGGATGCAAAAATTCCTGATTTAAATGAAGGGGATAAGGTAAAATGCAGGGAAGTTAATCCAAAACAGCACTTTACTCAACCGCCTCCAAGATATAACGAAGCATCATTAGTAAAAGCTTTAGAAGAACACGGTATTGGTCGTCCGTCTACATATGCAACAATTATTACGGTTATTCAAACACGTAAATACGTAGAAAAGAAGGATAAAGCACTTGTCCCGACGCTTTTAGGAAGAACTGTATGCAAGCAGCTTGTGACTCAATTTTCTAATATAATGGATTATAAATTTACTGCAGGAATGGAGGAAAAACTTGACCTTATTGCCGAAAAAAAGGCAGTTTGGAATGTTGTTTTGAAAGAGTTTTATACTCCTTTTATGGAAGTTGTTTCTTCTGTAATGAAAGATGCGAAAAGAGTTACAATAGAAAGTGACAAAAAGTGTCCGAATTGCGGAAGGGTTATGCTGGTTAAAACAAGTCGTTTCGGTACGCAATTTTTGGGATGTTCCGGTTATCCTGAATGTAAGACTATAATTTCTTTAAACAATCTTACCGAGCTTGATAGTGTTGAAGAAGATCAGGAAGGAGAAAAACCTGCACTTCCCGCAGTGGATGAGAAGTGTGATAAATGCGGCGGAGAGATGATTATGAAAATCGGGCCGTACGGAAAATATTTGGAATGTAAAGAGTGCGGCAACCGTAAAAAATATGTGCGTTCTACTGGGGTAAAATGTCCAAAATGCGGTGAAGGTACAATAATTGAAAAAAAATCAAAATACGGAAAAGTTTTCTTCGGATGTAACAGATACCCCGATTGCTCTTATGCGCTGTGGGATGAACCGACAGGTAATACTTGCCCTGAATGCGGAGAATTATTATTAAAAAAGACAACCAAAAGCGGTGTTTTTGAAACTTGTTCAAACAGAACATGTTCTTTTCGGAGACCACTTGAGCAGCAAGAAAATGCAGAGCAAACTGAAAATGAAGAATAGAAAATCAGTTATCCAACTTGTGTCTCAGTATTGCATTTGAGCCTTGGCAGGTTATGAATAGCATATTGCCGTCAACGTGAAGCCCATATGGTTTATCAACGTTGCTAACTAAGACTACTGCAACTCCTTGAGGTGAAATTTTCAGCACGTTATTAGAATTGTAATTTGATATATAAATATTTCCTATACTGTCACTTGCCAAGCTTATAGGCCCGTTTACAAGCTGGCTTTTGTAAAATATCTGTCTTTTACCGTCAGGAGTAATTTTTATTACAGAATTGTCAGAAAAAGTTGCAACGTAAACATTTCCTAATGCATCAGTCGTGACACCAGTCGGGCTTAAAAGATTTTCATAAACTCCAGGATAATTTGCTACTCTTGATGGTTTTATAATTTGTTTAGGAGGAAGGGTAGTTGCTGCTTTTATTGATTCAGAGAGCTCTTTTCCCCTTTGATATAAATTGCTTGATGGCGGAATTAAATTTATATATTCTGCCATTTTGTCGTAATCTTCAAGTTTTGAACTTAAAAACGCCATTTTGTAGATTACTTCATAGTCATTCGGATTTCTGACGTATACTTGCTTGTATGCAGAAAGTGCTTCTGCGTACTGTTTTAGATACTCTAAAACAGTACCTAAATTGTAATATGCGTCTGTATAATCAGGATAAGTACGGACTGCTGAACGGAATGACTCAATTGCTCGTTCATACATTCCCAATTTGTAAAAATCTATACCTTGATTATAATCAAGCTTTGCATCAACAGGAATCTCTGCGGCAAAAGCAGGGATTGCAATTGATAACACTAATAATGCAGCAATCTTCTTAAACATAGTAAAATTATATCATAGTTTTAAATTTTAGGGTAGAATGTAAATTATGAAACAAAAAGTTATAGCGGTAACAGGACCTACAGCTAGCGGTAAAACTGACTTAGCTATAAAAATTGCCCTTGAAAGGGACGGAGAAATTATTTCTGCGGATTCAAGGCTTGTTTATAAAGGGTTTGATATTGCTGCCGCAAAACCGACTATGGAAGAAAGAAGAGGAATTCCGCACCATCTGATAGATATTGTGGAGCCCGAATTTGATTATTCTGTGGGAGAATACTACAGAGATGCAAAAAAAGCTATAGATGAAATTGTTTCAAGAGGAAAAACTCCGATTGTCGCAGGCGGTACCGGGTTGTATTTTAGAGTTTTACTCGAAAACTATAATTTGCCGAATATTGAAACTGATTATGGATTGAGAGAAAAATTGAATTTAAAAGGTGAGGATGAACTTTTAGGTGAACTTAAAGTGCTCGATTCTGTTACATATGAACGGATAAAAGATGCTAATAAGAGAAGAATTATAAGGGCTCTCGAGATGATAAAAGCACTTGGTAAACCGTTATCGGAAATTCAAATGCAAAAAGAACCTGAATATGAAGTAGAATGGTTGATTCCTGAACTTAAATCCAGAGAATATTTGTACGAAAGGATTAACCGCAGAGTAGATTTGATGGTTGAGCAAGGAATTGTTGACGAGACAAGGTATTTGCTAAAAAAGCACGGCAGAATTAAAAATTTTGTTTGTACAATCGGGTATAAAGAAATCTTAGAGTATATAGACGGAAATTGTCCTCTAGAAGCAGCTATAGATAAACTAAAGCAGCATACAAGGAATTATGCAAAAAGACAGCTTACTTGGTTCAGACGAAATCCAAATTTAAAAATCGAAATATAGTTTTGTTCATAAAACTTAACAATTAAACAAGTAAGCGCACTTGCCCATAAAACATGTTCATGCAACAATAGTCTTAACTGGGTATCAGTATACTTTTTTGTGCAAACACAACAAATGTAAATAGTAGTAGGTCAGTCCTTATGGCTGACAAAAGTAATATAGAAGGAAAAAGACAAATGGCTAGAAAAACTCCATTAGAAAAAATCAGAAATATTGGTATTGCCGCTCACATTGATGCTGGTAAGACCACTACAACTGAACGTATTTTGTTCTATACAGGTAAAACTCACAAGTTAGGTGAAGTTCACGACGGTGCAGCAGTTACCGACTTTATGGAACAAGAAAGAGAAAGAGGTATCACAATTCAATCCGCAGCAGTTACTGCAGAATGGAAAGGACACCAAATTAACATCATAGACACTCCGGGGCACGTTGACTTTACCATTGAAGTTGAACGTTCACTTCGTGTATTAGACGGTGTTGTGGCAGTATTCTGTGCAGTAGGTGGTGTTCAATCACAATCAGAAACTGTATGGAGACAAGCAAACAGATATGAAGTACCTCGTATGGTATTCGTTAACAAAATGGATAGAACAGGTGCAGATTTCTACCGTGTAGTTGATCAAATCAGAAACAGATTAGGCGGTAATGCAGTTCCTATTCAATTACCTATCGGTGCAGAAGACAAATTTACAGGTTTGGTAGACTTAATGACTATGAAAGCTGAAATTTATACTAACGACTTAGGTACAGATATCAGAGAAGAAGAAATCCCTGCTGATTTGCAAGAAAAAGCAAAACAATACAGAGATGAAATGGTTGAAGCTATCGCCGGTGAAGATGATGCTTTGATGGAAAAGTTCTTCGAAGACCCTGATTCAATCACTGTTGATGAATTAAGAGCAGGCTTAAGAAAGGCTGTATGTAATAACAAAATTGTTCCTGTATGTTGCGGAACAGCGTTCAAGAACAAAGGTGTTCAATTGTTGTTAGATAACGTTGTTTACTATATGCCATCACCAGTAGATGTTAAAGCCATTGAAGGTGAATTAGAAGACGGAACTAAGACAGAAAGACATTCCTCTGACTCTGAACCGTTTGCGGCACTGGCGTTCAAAGTTATGACAGACCCGTTTGTTGGCCGTTTAACATTTATGAGAATATATTCAGGTATTATAGCTTCAGGTTCATACGTACTTAATGCTTCTAACGGTAAGAAAGAACGTATTTCAAGACTTGTTAGAATGTACGCTGACCAAAGACTTGAAGAAACTGAAGTATATGCTGGTGATATTTGTGCAGCAGTTGGTTTAAAAGATACCACAACAGGTGATACACTTTGTGACGAAAAAGCACCTATTATTTTGGAAAAAATCAACTTCCCAGAACCGGTTATTTCTGTTGCAATTGAACCTAAGACAAAAGCTGACCAGGATAAGATGGGTATTGCTCTTCAAAAACTTGCTGAAGAAGATCCTTCATTCAGAGTTAAATCTGATACAGAAACAGGCCAAACTATTATTTCAGGTATGGGTGAACTTCACCTTGATATTATCGTTGACCGTATGTTAAGAGAATTCAAGGTAGAGGCTAATATAGGTAAACCGCAAGTTGCTTATCGTGAAACAATCAGAGGAAATGCAGATCAAGATTCTAAATTTGTTCGTCAGTCAGGTGGTAAAGGTCAATACGGTCACGTTAAGATTAGAATTTCTCCGGCTGAAGAAAATGCAGGATTTGTATTTGAAAATAAAATCGTTGGTGGTGCTATTCCTAAGGAATATATCGAACCTGCAAGAAAAGGTATGGAAGAAGCTCTTGAAGGCGGTATCTTGGCAGGCTATCCTCTAATTGACGTTAAGGTTGAACTTTATGACGGAAGCTACCACGAAGTCGACTCTTCAGAAATGGCATTTAAGATTGCCGGTTCAATGGCTATCAAGGATGGTTGTAAAAAGGCTTCTCCTTGTATCTTGGAACCTATGATGAAGGTAGAAATTGAGATCCCTGATGAATTTACAGGTACAATTATCGGTGACATTTCTCGTCGTAGAGGACGTGTAGAAGGCCAAGAACCTCAAGGTAATACAGGTAATGTCATCGTAAGAGCAATTGTTCCTCTTGCAAATATGTTTGGTTATGCAACAGACTTGAGAAGTAACACTCAAGGCCGCGGAACATTCTCTATGGAATTCCAAAAATACGAACAAGTTCCTGCAAATGTTGAAAAAGAAATCATTGAAAAGGCAGGAGCTGCAAAATAGCAAATTTTTACTAATAAATTAAAAAGAAGAAGAACCATTTTGGTTCTTCTTCTTTTTTGAAAATATGGTATTAATTTTGTACTTTTAAAATTATTATTTAATAACCTCTAAAAGTCTTTCCCAGACTTCATCAATAGAACCGTTTGCATCTATTTTCCGCAGAATTCCTTTATTTTGATAGAATTCAATTAACGGTGCAGTTTCTCTAAAATACGTTTCAAATCTTGCTTTTGCGATTTCTTCATTATCGTCTGCACGAGTTTTTAGTTCAATATGGCATTTGTCGCACATACCTTTAACTTTAGATGGTTTGAATTTTTTGTTATAAATTTCACCGCATTTTGGGCAGGATTGTCTGTATATTATTCTTTCAATCAATATGTTTGTATCAATATCAAAATAAATTGCCTTAAAAGAAGAAGATTCGTGACCGTCAATATTTTCTCTTATTTTATCAAGCATCAAAGCTTGTTCAAGGCTCCTAGGGTATCCGTCAAGTACAAATCCGTTTATACAATCTTGTGAAGCTAATTTTTTCCCTATAATTTTGCCGACTAAATCCACCGGAACCAGTTGACCTTTATCAATAAATGTTTTTGCAATTTTTCCCTCTTCCGATTCCTTAGCAATTTCTGCTCTGAGAAGAGAGCCTGTATCAACGTGCGGAAGGTTTAAATATTCTGACAAACGATTGGTTTGCGTTCCTTTTCCGCATGCAGGCGGTCCTAAAAATATCAGCTCCTGTTTCATTTTCTCCTCCTTATTCTATAATACTATTATAGAACTAAAAAATTATATTGCTAATTAGTGGAATATTTCCTTGTTAAGCCTATCAACTTCTTTTTTATAATTTTTATCAGTTTTATGCGGAACTGATTTTTGTATTGCATCAAGAAAAACTTTTTCTTTCGGGTTGTTTAATCTTTGTGCAGCATCAATTCTTGCAGGAACAATAAGTCCTGTTTGTGTCATGTATTCGATATTTTCTTTTGTTGATAAAAAGTTTATAAATTTTTGTGCAGATTCTTTGTGTTTGCTGTTTTTCGAAATTGCCCATCCGGATACGTCCGCATCTACTATCCCCGGAAAAGTTGAAATTCCAAAATTGAAATCTGCGCTTTCGGATATCTTGGGATACATCCACCTGCCTGACAGATAGAAAACTATTTTCTTGTCTAAAAACATTTGTGCCAAAGTAGAACTTCCGACTTGTGCGGGTTTCGGAGCGTATTTGCCTTCTAAATTTTTATAGTAGTTTATACCTTTATCAAAGCCCAGTGTTAAAATATAAGGTCTTGCCCAATAAATATCTTTTTCATAGCTTATTCCGTATAATCCTTTCCCATAATAATTTTTTATATTTCTGTCAAAATTATCAAATGTTAAATCTGAAACTGAATTCTTTAACAGGTCTTTGTTATAGTAAATTACCAGATTAGAAATGTCTCTGGGAATTGCAAGTAAACTGTTATTATAGCTTAATGCTTCAATACTTTGCGGATAATAATCTTTAAAACTTATGTTATTTATAGGTTCCAGTTGTTCTGCATAAATCGGTAAGTATAAATTGTTTATAAATATTACATCAGGAGCTTGTGAAGAAGCAAAAAGCAGATGTATTTTTTGAAAATAGTTTTGAGGTATATGTATGAAGTTAACTTTTACTTCCGGATTTGTGTTTTCAAAATCACTAATAATTTTTTTTAATATTTGTGTTTCAGTAATGGAACCCCATGATGAAAATGAAATCTCTTCAACATTATTTTTTGTGCAAGAACAGAATATTAATGGTATAAAAAGCAGGACTAGCAATTTCTTTAGCATAAATCCATTACAAACTCCATTTTGTTTTCATTAACGTTTAAAACAAATTTATTCAGTCCTGTTTTAATGATATATTGAATTGTTCCGTCTTCAAGAGTATTATATACTCTTACTTGAAATTTTTCATTTTTGATTTCAGAGTATTCTTTGAGTTTTATTAAATTGTTATCAATATTACCGAATACTATATATTTTTCATCATTTTTAGCCAGACAAAAGTCCATGTTGTCTTTAATACTGTTTGATGCAATTACGGTGTATTCGTTATTTTCATAAGACAATATAACAGGTTCCGGTTCTGAAATTTCTTCTTTAATTTTTGCTTGAACTTTTTCCTGTAATTTACTCGGAACTTCTTCTTTTACTGTTTCTTCAGTAAGTTCCGTATAATTATTTGTTTCAGAATTGAAATTCTGTTCTTCAATTAATTCATTGAATACATCTGTTTCATCTGCAAGTACAATATTTGAATCGTTTTGTTCGGTATTATCCTGATTAATATTTAAACTGTCAAAATTATAAACTTCTTCCTGTATATCATCATCATCAAAGTTATTTAAAACTTCAAATTCTTGTGTCCCGTCATAAAAAGGTTTAAAAGTAACATTTGAAATACTTTTTAAAAGAGCATCTTCATCAACTACAACAGGTTCCGGTTCAGGTTCTTTATATTTATCCGGATGTGCTATAACATCTTGTAAATCAGGCAGAATATCTCCTGTGTAAATTTTTTGAACATCATATCCGGTTTCGGATAATTGGAATTTTTCTGATGGAGTATATTTGATATTACTTTTATCTTTTATTGCCTTTGTTAAATCCGGCAGAGAATCTTTCGCAGCAAGAATATTTACATCAATTTCTTTATTGTAATATACGGGTTTTGATTTAGATTCTGTACCAATGTTTCCCTGTTTTTTTAATTCATCAGATATATTAGGCAATATGTCTTTTACATTTAATGTTAGGAGTTCTGATACTTTGTGCGGTTTCATAGACTTTTCTTCCAACTCTTTTTGCATAGCTTTTACTCTGTCGGGATTGGTTCTTAGGTCTGTAAGAAAGTCATTATCAATCTCTACATTAATTAGTTTTTTCAAAGCATCAACATCATCTTTAGAAAATGAAATATTTTGTTTAACAGTAAATGTTGTAATAAAGTTTTCCAATATTTCTTCTTGAGTTGCATGGGGCGGTCTTACCGGATTTGTAGCTGCATAATGTTCAATATTATTAATTGTATCATCAGTAATTTCTGACATTAAAAGAGTATTAATTTTTTGTATGTCATCTTTAGAAAATAGTAAATCTTCATTGTTTATGAACTTATTATAAAGTTCATTCGTTTCTTTTTCCTTTTGTTCCAAAAGTTCTTTCTCTTTTTGTCTTTCTTGTTCTTCAAAATTATAGTCATTAAGAAATTCTGTAAGAGAATCAACCTCTTCTTCAATACTTTCCGGAGTCTGATTCATTATATCTAAGTCAATGACTTTATTTTCTTGATTATTAATTTCCGGTTCCGGAGTAAATATTACATCCTCAGCCGGTCTTAGCGGTCCCATTGGCTCCGGCTTTTTCGGTTGAATTGTCGGCATGTTAATTTGCATGCCAATCGGCTGAGTATATTTTTTATCAAGTTTTTGTATAGCTTTCTTTATGTGGTAATTAGATCTTTTCTTTTTTTCATCTTCTTTTTTTGCAGTCTTTTCACCTTCATTTTCGTAATTTATATCATAGGTAGTGCTTTCTCCTAATACTTCTGCAATTTTGTTTTTGCCTCTGACGTAGAAAAATACAGAAGTAATTATTATGAATATAGATGCAAGTATAAGCATAAGTTTTTCTGTAGAATCTTCTTCCTGCGGTGGCGGAGTTGTAGTTTTATTATCAGCTGGGGTTACGGTTGTCGGGGCTGAAGCTATAGAATTATTTTCATTATTACTCGACTGAACTTCTTCTTGTTCAATTACTTCTTCCTGCTGAGGAGTCGGTTGAAATTGTTGTTCGGCATATCTCATTTCGTTTTCTGTATAGCTTGGTATTTGTTGGGGTTGGCTAGGCGTGCTATAAGAATTATGCGAACTGTTCGCTTTCTTTACGGAAGTTGGTAAAAATACTGCAGTTTGTGTTGTCAGCAGAGTATTTGGATATGTTTTGATTGTTATTTTAGTATATCCCTTGCCGTTAGTAGTGTATGGCAGGGTTTTTATGTCAACACTTTGTATATTTGCTCCAAATTCCGGTTGTTCAGCCATTTGACTGTTAACTTCCGGAAGCATTATAACATAAGTGTTTGCGTCTTTTCTTACAGGGGTAATGCTATTTTCGTAGTTTACTTTTGTATACACAGTTAAATTGACCCCTCCGTTTGCACTGTTGTCAAACTTCAAGGACATTAAACTGTTTTTATAATTGTCTGCTCCAAAAGCTCCAACTACCGTAACTACTGAAGCCAGAACTAACGCAATTGTTTTATTCTTTAACTGCTTCATACTTTGTATTCTATCATAATTCGTTAAAACTAACTATACACCATTTAAATTACATATCAGTAATAATAATTTTTTTATCAGAAGTAATTTTATCTATATTTAGTGTTGTATAAGGTACTCCGTTGTATATAAATTCATTTTGGAAGTATCCGTCAGTTTCAACCATGTTGTTTTCCTGACACTCAAAAAGCTCATTAATTTTGTCAATAAGCAGGGCGAGTTTTAATTCATTACATTTGATGATAATTACAGGCTTTTTATCTTGCGGTTGGTCCGAAGGTGTTATATTCAGAAATTTTTTTAAATTTAATACTGTTATGTAGTCCCCTCTAAGATTCATAATACCTTCTATATAATCAGGTGTTCCGGGAACGGGTGTTATAGAGGTATCTTTTAAAACTTCTTTTACATAATCCAATTCAATGCAATACAAATCCTGGTTTAAATTAAACGAAATATATTTGTTTTGAGCACGAAATTCTTCTGTCGCAAATTTAAGAGCTGTTTTATTTTCCACAGCTCGAGTTCGTTCAAGCATTGTCATTCTCGAAGTTAAATCTGTTGGAAATAGCCCTGTAATTTCATGTTCAGTATATTGACCATGCTCTTTTAAAATGTTCTCAATATTATATATATTAATAATGAATATTGTTTCTTGGTTTAATTTGTATATTGAATCAATAATCATTTTGTTATCAACATACGGTATTGCATCAATCAGGGATGTATTAAACGGGGCAATCCCTATAACCTTATCCGTAATAATACCGAAAATAACTTCATCGGTTTTTACTATCAATAGTTCATTTCTTGTACTGTAGGGCGTTACCTCTATATTTAAATAGAATCTGACATCAATGATATTAATAACAAAATTATTATATTTTAATAGTCCGACAATGTTGTTTGGAAGTTTTTGCGGATAATCAAGAGCAGGCAGTTTCATAATCTCCAAAACGTTATCTGAGTTTATTGCGTACTTGCTGTCTCCGATTTGGAAATAAAGATGGGTATTTTTCTTCTGTTCTATATAATTATTATTGCTGCTCATGCAATATTACCCTGTTCCTTCCGTTTTCTTTTGCTTTATACAGTGCTTCATCTGCAGATTTAAGCATTTCCGCAGGAGAGTCAAATTCCTGAAAGTTCATGGTTAAACCCATACTAACAGTTACTTTTGCTTTAACACCATTATAATTGAAATCATATTCTTCGACGGAACGTCTAAGTCTTTGTACAGGAATGATTGCTCCCTCTATATTTGTTTCAGGTAAAATTATGACAAGCTCTTCGCCACCATATCTATATAACAAATCAGTTTTCCTAAAAGATGATTTCATAAGATCGGATACTGTTTTTAAAACGTAATCTCCATATTGGTGTCCGTATGTATCATTAACTTTTTTGAAAAAGTCGATATCAAGAATTGCTAAACTAAAATCTGACGGGTGACGTTTTGTACGGTTAAATTCTTGTTCTAAACTAAGTTCGAACTGACGTCTGTTGTATAAGCCAGTCAAGCCGTCCAATACTGACATAAATTCTTTTTCTGTGTATTGATATTTTGTTTTAAAGATTGCTAAAAGCTCGCTAATCATAATATCAAAATAGCTGAATGTTGAATAATCAATGTCTTGTTTGGAGTAGAAGCAGATTCCACCGATTAATTTTTTATCAAATACAAGAGGAATAATGATTTTTGACTTTAAGTCCGAAAAATTATATTCCATTTCTTTCCCAAGAAGAATTCTTACGACTTCAAACTTTGTACTTTTGTAGTCTTTAAAATCCTGAAGCTTTCTGAAGAAATCATATTGAATATCTGTTAAGACATTTTTTGATAAGTTTCTGCCGAGTGTGTCTATGTATAAAATATTTTCTGCAAAATCATCGGGTGACGCAAAAAATACACCTGCAACACTATATTCAACAAATGAACTTAATAACGAAAACATTTTTTCAACAAGAATTCTTTCGTAGTTCAGAAAATCGCTAAGGTTTCTAAACTCATTTGCAAAAACAGATTTAAGAAGTAAGTCATTAAGAATCATGTTCAATTGGGATTGAGCGTTGTTTTCTTTATTTGATTTTTGAATCAAATCAGCCTTATACTCATCAGTTATCGGGTATCTTCTTTGAGTTGCTTTAAGGCTGTATACAAGTTCTTTCATATCTATAGACTTTGATAAAAACAATTGAGCACCTGATTTTTTACCCCAAAAACTGTCAATTTTCTTATCCAAAATTGTTAATAAAACAACCGGTATTTTTTTTGTTTCTTCTTTGTTTTTTATCATTCGGCATAGCTGATAGCCGTCAATTACAGGCATCATTATATCTGATAAAACAACGTCCGGAGCGCATTCAAACAGTTTTTTATATCCTTCTGCGCCGTTCAATGCTGTTACAACTTCAAACCCGTTCTCTTCTAAACCTTCTTGCAAAAACTTGAGCTGAGTTTCGCTATCTTCTACTAATAAAATTTTTATTGCCATACCTTATTCCAATTTTCACAATTTTAGTATAAGATGATTATATAATAAATTTGATAAAAAAACTATAGGAGAGTTGAAGTGCGTACTGAATGGAATTTTGATTTAAAACAAAGATTTAATATTAAGTGTCTTATAGACTTGGCTGTATTTATCATTACTTGTGTGATGATTTTAACATTTGCTAAATTTAAGCAGGTTGCATCATATGATGCTATTGTATTTGTGTCAGCAATAGCGGTGATTAATATAATATCATATTTTATTTCGAAACAATGGTTGTTAGGCGCAATTAAAAAAACAATTGATGTTCAGACATCTTCTCTTTCTGATGTTGCATGCGATATAATGGATAATATAGTAAGTCAAAAAAGAACATTTGACAATTTAGTATCTAATTCAAAGAACTTTTCAAACCTAATAGAAAAGTTGCGTGATATTTCAGAAAGCTCTGTTCAAACTTCAAAGAATACAGAAAAGCAAATTAACCAATCAATTAATTTTTCGCAAAAAGAACATGAAGCGATTTCTTCCAATGCAGACAAAATGTTAGTTCTAAGACAAAAAATCCAGATGATTGCCGAATTAATTCTTGAACTTTCAGAACACTCTCAGCAAATCGGTAATACAATAAGCGTAGTAGATGATATAGCTGAACAAACAAACATGTTGGCATTGAATGCTGCAGTTGAGGCTGCAAGGGCAGGTGAACACGGTAAAGGTTTTGCTGTTGTAGCGGGAGAAATCAGAAAACTTGCGGATGAATCAAAGCAAGCGATTACGAAGATTACTTCTCTTACAAGCAATATTCAATACACTACAAACTCAACCGTAATGGCGACGGAAGAAGGTTCTAAAGAAATTGAATCAGTTGTTAAAGAAATTAATGCACTTTCTTCTAATTCAGATACTTTGTTAAATCTTATTCAGGAAGTATTAAATTCTTTGGATGTTATAAATCAAAATGCGCAAAAACAAAAAGATATAATTGAAAAACTCAATATAATAGATGAAGAAAATTCGGTAATTTCTTCAACTTTAGTACAAAGTCTGGGAGCAAGCTCAGACAAAATCGCAGTTCTGGGACAAATTTCCGATGGAATAAAGAATTCAGCAGCAGAATAAAAGTTTATTGGTCAGAAACTAAAGAAAACAGATGGATTTCAGTAACGATAGCAATAATAAAGAGGTCATGTCAATCTTTCAGGTAGAATCTGAAGAGATTGTTGAGAGGATTTTTACCAATTTATTTGCGTTGGAAACAACACCTGCAAATAAAGAGTTGATAGCAAATGTGTATAGAGATATGCACAGTCTGAAAGGTGCTGTCAGAATGGTGGGCTTCAATAATATCCAAATGATAATTCATAAAATGGAGGATATTTTTGATGCTGTTAATAGCGGGAAATTGGTTCTTGAACAAGGAATTTTAAATCTTGTTTCCCGTTCTCTGGAAATTGTTGTCAAGTATTTACAGGAATCTATCAAAAATAATCGTGAAATTATTGATGAAGATTATTCTGCAACAATTTCAAATCTTGAATATATTTTGGAAGTAGAATTGAATGAGCAAAATTCTCCTCATGAACCTGTAGTTCCCGCAATAGTTCCTCAAGTACAGCCGCAAGAGGCAGTTATAAATAATTTTGATCAGGAAACAATCAATATAACATTTAATACTTGTTTTGAAATCATAGACGGAATTGTGCCTGAAGAAGAATCTCAAGATATTGTCATATTAAAGGAAGAAGTAGAGAGACTTTATGACAATTTTAAGGACTCTAATCTTTATGAAATTAAGAATTCTTTGGAAAATGTTATTACAAAGCTCGATTTCGTAATGAATGCCACAAATAAATTTACAATAAGTGAGATATTGGAGCTTAGAAATGAACTTAGTTCTGCAGCATCAAAGTTTACAACTTCTTGTATTGAAACATCAGAGACAGGAATAACGTTCTTTGATGTGGCAGAAAAAGTTTCCATGCTGCAAGGAAGCAGTGTTTATACAAACGAAATAAAAGATGACATAATAAAATTAAAAGAAAACATTGATGACAACAATATTCTCGAAATTATAAACATGGTTCTCGAAATATTGGATTTCATAACAGACAATTCTGTCCAATTAGAAGAACAAATGATGCTTACCCTAAAAAATGCACTGGAATACTGCGCATCTCCCAATGAGAATATTGACAGCGAATTGATTGTTCAGCAATTGGAAATTATGAAACAACTGCTGGAGTTAAATTATCAAAAGGATACCGGAGTAAGTGAAACCAAGAATTTATCTACTCAAACAACACAAGGCAGCAAGGCTTCTTCTACCGAGATAAAAACTTTACACGTAAATGCTCAAAAGTTGGATTTACTTGTAAATCAATTGGGTGAATTAATAATAACGAAAATTAAAACAGAAAAAAATCTTGAAAAGATAGAAACCATAAAGGGTTCAAATGAGGCTGCGCAGAAGGATTTACTCAAAACATCAAATTATTTGCGTTATTACAATCGTAAATATCTTCAATCAGGCGGCTCGGAACAATATATTTCGGCTTTTGTAAAACAAGTTTTTTCACTTCTTTCCGATGTCACTCAAAATGTTTCAAGAACAATATATGATTTAAATTCACTCTATCGTGCATCAAAGGAAGATGATATGAAAATGCGCTTAATTATAGATGAAATGGAGTCTATGGTTAAGAATATTCGTGTATTGCCAATATCAACCGTATTTAATACTTTTTCAAGAATGGTACGAGATATTGCTCATGAAAAGGGCAAGGAGATTGACTTTGAAATAGAAGGTAATGACACATGTGCTGATAAGAAAATTATTGAAGAAATTAAAACGCCGCTTATTCATATCTTAAGAAACGCAATTGACCATGGTATTGAGTCAAAAGAAGAACGTATGGCAAACGGTAAAAGTCCTGTAGGTAAAATTGTACTTTCCGCAAAGCAGGATGATAACAAAGTTGTAATAGATGTAATGGATGACGGACAAGGTTTTAATCTTGAAAAAATCAAATCCAGAGCTGTTTCAAGAGGTTTCTTAACTCAGGAAGATATAGATTCCATGAATGATGAAGCTATAATGAATATTATATTTTGGCCTGGTTTTACAACAGGAGATTCGATAACTTCTGTTTCAGGCAGAGGAATCGGTTTAGATGTAGTTAAAACAAAAATATCACAGTTAAACGGTAAGGTTAAGGTTATTTCCGAGTTTGGCAGAGGAAGCTGTGTCCATATAGAAATTCCTGTAACATTAACGACATTAAGAGTATTTCTTGTAAAAATTTCCGAACAAACATTTGCGATTCCGATACAGATGATTTCTACTTTTATTCTTAAAAGACATGATGAAATTAAGACAAATAATGGTGTAAGGTCAATTGTATATGACGGAAATATAATTCCGTTGTATTATTTGTCGGATATATTACATTTAGAACCGTCTCCAAGGGGAGAAAAAGAGACTATTCTTATAATTGAATCCGATGAAAAAACAATAGGGCTTGTTGTTGACAGATTGCTCGGAGATCAAGATATTTTGCAGAAAAAATTATCTCCGCCTCTATATAAAGTTAAAAATATTTCAGGTATTACAAACTTGGCGTCGGGTGAATTATGCTTGATATTGAATATGCAGGATATTTTGCACTATGACTTTAATAAAGTTGTAAATACGACAGCTCCGTCTAAGTGGCTTCCTGCAGATGTATTGTCATATAAGAGAATTCTTATTATAGATGATTCTATTACAACAAGAACAATGATAAAGAATATTCTGCTTAATTCCGGTTATATGATAGATGTTGTTTCAGACGTGGAAGAAGCTCTTGTTAAACTGAAATTGAATCATTATGACTTGGTAATTACAGATTTAAACATGCCACAGGTTGACGGCTATGAATTTATTGATCGATTAAGGACTGATGAAATGTATTCAGATATTCCGCTTGTTGTAATGAGTTCTGTTCCTGAAAAAACAGCAATGGAAAAATTGAATATGTATAATATAGAGTACTACATATGTAAAGACAGTTTTAATCAGGAAGAATTTTCTTACCAGATTAAGAACATACTTACAAAATATCATTTATAATTGAATTGATTTTAAGTATTTTTCAACCGGTATTGGGACAAATTGTGTAATATTTCCTTTGTTTGCAAGAATTTCTCTTACGGCAGACGAAGATATAAAACTGTATTCCGGTTTTGTAATTAAAAATACTGTTTTGATTTTATTATCCAGTGTGTAATTTGTTTGAGACAACTGCATTTCGTACTCAAAGTCAAATGAGGTTCTGAGCCCTCTTAAAAGAACTTCTGCTCCATGTTTTTTTGCAAAATCTATTGTTAGTCCCATATAACCTTCAACTTCAACATTTTTGATATCTTTTGTGCTTTCTTTTATCAAATTTATTCTTGTTTCAATCGGAAGAAATCCTTTTTTATTTTGGTTATTAGAGACAGCAATTATAATTTTGTCAAAAATTTCCGCTCCGCTCTTAATTATATCTAAATGTCCGTATGTAATCGGGTCAAAACTTCCCGGATATATAGCAATCGTCATAATATTAATCCATATAATTCTACTTGAGTTTATTATATCACATCACTTCTATTTATGCTAAAATATAACCGATAAAATTTTTAAAGGAGAGAATTAATGTCAATTTTTATAATGATAGTTTTATTAAGTTTATTGATTTTGGTTCATGAGGCCGGGCATTTTATTGCAGCACGTGCTTTTGGAATAAGAGTTGATAAATTTGGTTTCGGTTTGCCTGTAGGACCGACTTTATACAGTAAAAAAATAGGTGATGTTGAAATTCTTGTGCATGCATTTCTTTTGGGCGGATATGTTTCATTTCCTGATGATGAAAAGGATTGCGATTTGCCTGCGGATTCTCCGGAAAGATTTGTAAATAAACCGGTTTGGCAAAGGGCTATAGTTGTATCAGCAGGTGTTATAGCAAATGTAATCTGCGCACTCTTTTTGGTTATGACAGTTGCAATTGTATCGGGAAAACTTCCTTCGGGTAATTTTGAAATTTTTGCAGGAGAAATCAGTGCGCCAAAGAATGCGAGTATATGGAATTCAGGGCTGCAAAACGGAGATAAATTAATAAGTGCAAACGGCTGTGAAATAAATAATGTTTATTCTTTTGTTACTATTGTCAAAAATAGTGCAAAAAACAACGGATATATTACGGAAGATTCTATTGAATCAAATTATAAAATGCTGAAAGATTTAAATCCTGCGTTTGCAAAGGATGAGGTTATACCGTCAGGTGTTGCAATCAGACTTCCTGAGCAGCCTGCCCAAGATGTGATTACAATGGACAAGTATGCTGCAAAGGGTGCTAAATACTTTAAACCGTCGGGAACTAAAATCGATGAAAATTTAAAGCAATTAGATACGTTGATTGAGGATAAAAAGGCTTATATTTCTGACGGAAAGTATACAATGTATGATGTTGCAAAGGTTCTTGCAAACGGTTCTCATCCAATCAATATCATTGTAGAGCGTGACGGTGATATTGTTGAACTGAATCCTATTTATCCGGATGAAAAGGGGATTATAGGACTAGGACTTGTTGCAAAGCAAACTATGATTGAAACAAAACGCCCTTTCCCTATAATAAAGGAAAGCTGGTCATATCTATGGGATAACACATATATGATGATGTATTCTCTGGGACAATTGTTCACCGGAAATATTCCGTTAAAGGATATGCATGGTGTTGTTGCGATAACAAAAATTGGCGGTGATATGATTGATAAAGCAGGAAAATCATCCGGAATTTTGCTTGCTGCATTGATATCAATGAACCTGGCAATCTTGAATATTTTGCCTATACCTGCATTGGATGGCGGACACTTGATGTTTTTAACAATAGAAAAAATAATGAGAAAACCTTTGAATGAAAAAGTTGTCGAAACAGTTTCTATGGTTTTTTTCTCTTTGTTAATAGTATTGATGGTATTTGTGTTATTTAATGATGTAATCTTGATAATTCATAAATAATAAAATCCCTGAGTTTTTAAAACTCAGGGATTTTTATATCTAAATCTGTTATTTAGAATGTATATCTGATACCTGCTTGACCTTGATTAATTTTCAAATCTGCAAATAACGAAAATCCTTTACCGGCATTTAGTTCTCCGTATATTGTAGGTGTTACATAAGCTCTTGTAGCACTATTATCAATAGCCAATCTGGTTTGAGCTGTAACAGGTTCAACGTCAGGTGTTGATGCAGAAATTGTAGCTTTTGTGCTTAATTCACAATCAGGAGCGTAATTCTTTTGTACTCCGCCTTCAATACCAACTCTTATTTCGCCTCTTTTTCCTCTGTTAAACATTTCTGCTTTTGCTCCAAAACTTAAATTGTTTGGATGCCATTTTGCTTGGCTTGATAAATTGCTTATGGCATTCTGCTCTACATCGTTTATAATCATTCTTGCTTCTGAAGTAATATTAACGTTTTGTTCATTTGTTGCAAATGCGCGGCTTGCTTCAGCGTTAGCAGATAAACCGATACCCATTGTTTTGCTTTTGTTTAAAGCAAAGTCATGACCTAATTCTAGCTTGCCTGATAAAGCAGTACCAATACCTGCTTCTGCTTTTAAATAATTGCCGTTCTTTTCGACTTTAACTCCTCCAGCAACGCCGGCATTTGCATATTTATCATTTGCTGCGTTTCTTACTGCACCTGCTTGTGCTTGGACAAATAATTCTGTGTTTAATCCATTGACCATTTTTTCTTCTCCTTTTTTTAAATATCTCTCGTGTCTGATTATTTTTAAGCGCTTATGATTTTATAAAGTATTTTTGTCAAAAAAAATTGCCTCAAAATATGAAATAAAAATTCTAAAATTCCAAGATACAGAGATTAAGCTACATTCCAGCTTAATAAAACTTAATATAAAATACTTGTAATTACATATCTTTATGTTTTTTAGAAATAAAATGTATAAAATGTTGTAAAAATATGGGTATAAAATCAGAACTTGGTAAAAAAATTAAAAGAATGAGATTAAACAGAGGGCTGACTCAAGAGCAACTTGCTGAAGCAATTGACGTATCTCAGAGAACTCTTAGCGGAATAGAAATAGGAGAAAACTTTGTTACGGCAGAAACACTTGATAAATTAATAAAAGCTCTAAATACAACAACTGACGAGCTCTTTGCCCTAAATCATTTAAGAGATGATGCGGATATTAAAGCTGAAATTATAAATGACGTAGAATATTTATCAAATGACAAAGAAAAATTGAAAATTTTGTATAATATTGTAAAGGGTTTAATAAGAGAATAGATTTTCCCCAGTCAGCCTATTGATAACATTCATATTAAGATTAACAATCTCAGTATGAAAATAATAATTATAGGCGGAGTGGCTGCAGGAGCAAAGACTGCTGCAAAGGCAAAAAGAATGCTTCCGGATGCGGAAGTCCATATTTATACAAAGGATAACTATGTGTCGTATTCAGCGTGCGGAATGCCATATTATATTGCAGGTGATTTTCGAGATTGGCATATGCTGCTTATTCGCTCAATTGAGGAGTTTGAAAAAAGCGGAATTCATATTCATATACGGCAGCTGGTAACTAAAATACTTCCTGCGGATAAGAAGATTACAGTAAAAGATATTGATTCAGAGCAATGGCAATTTGTTGAATATGATAAACTTGTTATTGCGACAGGGGCGGTAGCTTTAAATCCTCCGTTTATGGAAAGCAGGTATACAAATGTTTTTACGCTGAGAAATTTGGATGACGGAATTGCAATTAAAAATGCAATGGATAAAGCTAAGCATATTACAATAGTAGGCGGCGGTTATATTGCGGTCGAACTTGTTGAAGCGTTTGTAAAAAATAAGAAAAAAGTTACATTAGTGGAGAAAGCTCCGTTTATACTTTCTATGTTTGATGAAGACATATCATCTGTTATACAGGATTATATTTTAGAAAATTCTGATTCTCTTGTAAAAATCTTAAGCGGTGATACTGTTGCAGAACTTGTCGGAGACGAAAATTCTGTCAAAGATGTTATAACCTCAAAGGGATATGGCTTTGAGACTGATATGGTCGTAGTTTCGACAGGAGTGCGTCCCGCAGTTGATTTAGCAAAAGAAGCGGGTATAATATTAGGGCAAACGGGTGCTATTAAAGTAAATAGCCGAATGGAAACTAATCTTCCGGATGTATACGCCTGCGGTGATTGTGTAGAAAAGATAAATATGGTTTCAAATTTGCCGGTTTGGATTCCTTTGGGTTCAACTGCTAATAAAGAGGGCAGAGTTGCAGCTATTAACGTAACCGGAGGTGTCGAAGATTTTGAAGGGGTTTTGGGTTCTACTGTTTTGAGATATAGAGATTTAAATATTTCAAGAACGGGCTTGACCGAGAAAGAAGCTGTTCAAGCCGGATTCGATGCTGTTTCGGTTGTTATAACAAAACGAGACAAAGCAGGATATATGCCTGAAGTTAAAAATGTAACTCTAAAGCTTGTGGCAGACAGACGTTCACATAGAATTCTGGGGGCTCAAGCAATAGGATGCGGTGATGCAGATAAAAGAGTTAACACTGTGTCAATAGGACTTTTGCAGAGTATCACGGTAGAAGAACTGATAGATGCTGATTTAACGTACGCTCCTCCGTTTTCTACGAGTATTGATATTTTAATTTCTGCGGCTCAAATTTTAAAGTCAAAGCTCGGTTAATAAATTAAATGTTCAGCTTTTAATTCTTTAATTGCTTCTCTTCTGCAGCGTTTATATGTTGCTTTGTGTACTGGGTTATTGTCCCAGAAATACTGATAATATCCGCCGATTGCTTTTCTTTCAGTTTCGCTAAGTTGTTGTCCGAGCCTTTTTTTGCTTAGAGCGGAGCGAACAAAATTACTGCATTGAACTGTATAAGCAGAAAGTGCGGCCTTAACTTCCGGACATTTATCCCAGGTTCTTTGAGAAATTAGTCCGACTTTATCTCTGTGTTCGGGGCATCTCGCATAAAAAGCTTTTGATTCTTTGCTCTTTTTTGCTCTGTACTCAGGAGTACGATGGTGTTCTGTGACTTTTGCCTGTCTTTGCGCCTGTAGTTCGGGGTTGGCATAAATCGCTTGCCTTGAGCACTCTGCTATTCTGTTATTTTCTTCTTCGTTGCTCATGCGGATTAGGTTAAGGTAGTTTCCTGAAAGCTTTTTTATGTTTAATTTCGAGTTCAGCCAGTTTAAAAGGCTTCTCATAGTGAAACCGAATTCTTTTACAATTGATTCTTGATTTTTAGGAGAGTAAATTCTTTTCAAGTATTCTAATGTAAAGTTTTCAAGCGGCATTCTTTCTCTAACGGCTTTAACTGCTTTAGAACGATTTTTACTTAAAATCGTCATATCTTGCACGTCTTTTAGTTCAGGGTAAAGGGACTTGACTTCTTCCAAGCTCTTTGCATTCATAAGCGGTTCGTATACTTGATTATGAAGTTCCCATAGCTGTGGTAATTCTTTTTTGCCGCTCGCCAAAAGTTTTTTGATTTCTTCTATTATTCTTTCAGGCAAAAACTTTGAGTGCTTTTCAAGCACATATTGAAGACTTATGTCTTTTGCAGATGTAAAAGAGATGAAGCGTGGAGTTTTTGCGGAAGAATTCCAACTAACGTTATTATATATATTAATAGGGTTAATATTTTGAATGTTCATATAAAAATAAAAACATATAAAAATATTTTTTGCTATTTAAAGATGTGAAAAAATTTAATTTTTCCGCAAACTCATTTATTTAAAATAATTTCTTTTGTACACTCTAGCGCAATGTCTGTAACAAAATCCATATCTTCTTTTTCAATTATCAGAGGCGGATTAAAGTATATTACATCGCCAAGCGGTCTTAAAAGAACACCTTTTTCCAGAGCCTTTTTGTATATTTGGTATCCGGTTCTTTTTGTGTAGTCTAAAGGTTCTTTCGTTTCTTTATTTTTTACAAGTTCGATGGCGTTAATAAGACCGATTGAACGAACTTCTCCGACATTTTCAAGCGGTAAAAATTTTTCTTTAATAATTTTATTAAAATATTTTGCTTTTTCGTTTGCGTGCTCAATTATTTTTTCATCTTTCATAATATTGAGAACTTCTATTGCTGCAGAGCAAGCAAGCGGATTCCCTGAATATGTGTGAGAATGCATAAATGCTTTTCCTTTTAGGTAATCATCATAGAACGCATCATATATTTTTTGAGTTGTGACTGCAATTGCCATTGGCATATATCCGCCGGTCAAACCTTTTGATAAGCACATAATGTCGGGGCTTACTCCGGCATGGTCAAACGCAAAAAATTTCCCTGTTCTTCCGTAGCCCGTAGCTATTTCATCAGCTATAAGATGAACGTTGTATTTGTCACATAGTTCTCTTAGCTTTTTGAGGTATAAAGGCGGATAGACTTTCATTCCGGCAGAACCTTGCAAAAGCGGTTCGACTATTATTGCAGCTGTTTCATCAGCATGTTTTTCAAATGCTTCTTCAGCTTTTTTAAAGCATTCGCAATTGCAATTATCCCTGCATTTACTCCACGGGCATCTGAAACAATCAATCCCTTCGATACGTATAACATCTAATAGCAGTGGTTTGTATAATTCCGAATATAAATCAACTCCGCCAACGGCAAGTGCTCCTAATGTTTCTCCGTGGTATGCATCAGCAAGTGCCATAAATCTTTTCTTCTGCGGATTTCCTGTCTGATAATGGTACTGAAAACTCATCTTTAGCGCCATTTCAATCGCAGAAGAACCATTATCGGCAAAATTAAATTTGCATAATCCTTTCGGCAAAACTTCCATAAGTTTTTGACAGAGAGTTATTGCAGTTTTGTGTGAAAAGTTTGCAAAAATAACGTGTTCTAGTGTGTCTAACTGTTTTTTTATTGCATTGTTGATTCTGTCGTTAGAATGTCCGAGAAGATTGCACCACCATGAACTTATTACATCCTTGTAACACTTTCCGTTAATATCGTATAAATTTATGCCTTTTCCTCTTTCAATAATAATCGGAGGAAGGGTCTCATAGTCTTTCATTTGTGAACACGGGTGCCAGATGTACTTTAAATCTTCTTTTTGCCAATCCATAATAATTTAATCTCCTCAAAGGTATTGTACTTCTTAAAAAGGTAAATGCAAATCTGCTTTTTGTGCTCTGAACTGTACCCTAAAATGGCGAATTGAATACTTGGAAAAACATTTAAAATAGGTTTTATAGTCTTCACGGGACTATTACGGGCGGAAATTAAATTCCGCCCTTTTTCTTTTTTATAGACGGTTTTAATGTCTTTCATTAATTATTAAATTTTGTAACAATTTTGGCATTTTGGCATGGATTTTAGGCAAATTTTATTTTTTACATTTTTTGTTAATAGTAAGATTAAATATGACATTATGTCGAAAATAGAAGGAAATGTGTATGAAAAATTTAACTACAAAACTATCCGCAATCGCTTTATGTACAGTATTTGCATCAACATTGATTTCTTATGCATCGATGGATACAGGACTTGGTAACGGTCTTGGTGGTGCGGTTATTAACGGTACCAGCGGCGGCTTTACAGGTATGACAACAGGTGACGGAACTGCTGATTTAAATTTTAACGGTGATAGCTGGGTAAAATGGAATTCATTGAATTTAAACAATGGCGAAACACTTAATTTTAATGCAGTAGACGGTGCTAACGGTTTAACAATTTTAAACACTGTTAGTGGCGGTATGTCAAAAATATACGGTAATATCAACTCAAATGAAGGTATTGCTAAACTGATAATTTCAAACCCGAACGGTGTTTTATTTGATGGTGCTCACTTCACTGCAGCAGGTGATGTAATGGTTACAACTGCTCCAATGAATGCAACATTTGATGATAACGGAAAAATGAATGTTGCTCAAAGAGAAATTAGGGATCCAAATCAATTATATTTCTCAACAGTATCTATAAAAGATTCTGATTTTTCAGTAGGTGGTGAATACAATATCCTGTCACCAATGATTAATGTGGCAAACTCTCATTTTACAGTAGGCAAAGGTTTGAAGTTGACTACATTAAATGGTATGGATTATGCCAGAACTTGGATTGATACTTCCGGTGAAAGTCCGCTTATATGTACAGGCAGATCGATTAGTCTTGATAACATTGATGTAAACGGTGATGTTGAAATAAATCAAACCGGTGGCGGTTTGATAGAAATTCGTAACGGTGGTAACATTGACGGAAATCTTACTGTAAATTCTGACGACAGTGTTGCTTTAAACTATCATAACAATGGTGAAGTTCTTTATGTTACAGGTGACGTTGATGTAAATGCAAACGGTGTATTGACATACTTAAGAAACGCAAATGTTGACGGTAATTTGAATATGAAAAACGGCGGCGGGTTCTTAGAAGTTAAAGATGTTAATGTAGGAAAAGACATGAATCTGACAACAACGGCTGAATCTGAAAATCGCCAAGGTTATAAGCATTTTATTCACGTTAACGGTGATACTACTGTTGGCGGAAATGCAACAATCAATGCAAAAGATAACATTCACATAGGTAACTATAATTACGAACAAAAGAAGCTTCTTGACGGCAGCTTTAATGTCGGCGGAGACCTTGTAGCGCACTCTCAATACGGTCACGTAATGGTAACTGTTGATACAACCGCAGGTAACAAAATGGAATTGACATCAGATAACTTGAATGTTTTAGTAAGTGATGGTGTAACATTAACTGCAAAAGAATATCAATTTTCATCAAAAGGCTATATCGGCGGTATAGGTGATTATACTGATGAAAACGGAAAGAAAATTACAAAGGATGAAAAAATAATTTACTTGATGGAAAATTATGAATTTCTTCCTGATGATACAAAATTTCATTCAGATATGCATATTGCAGGCGGAAAAATTTCAAAACTCGATTGTACAAATGCTCGTATAGCTTCATATGGCGATGTAGTTCTTACAGGTGCAAATGCTAATGATATTAACTTGACTGCATATCGTAAGAGAATAGATATTACAGGTCCAGATGTACACGCAAGAAATATTAATATAGGTCCTGAAACGGATTACTTAAAGGTAGACTTTGAAGGCAGAGAC
>JAFVAR010000014.1 GCA_017480425.1 bacterium
AGCGGAATCTTCTGCGGCAGGAATATTACCCCCTTCATTTACCCCCAAGAAACGTTCAGGGTTATCGACACCTTTTTGCTCAAAGTACCAAGTAAATATTTCTTGTATATTCAGTGGTATCAATTCTGAGAACCGCTCTATTGCGCTTACCACCAAATCTGCCTGTTCTGATTTTAACGCTACTGACGATGAATCAGAATATGTATACTTGTACTCTCCTTGACGAACAGAATCATCTATTTCTATGTATTCCTGTTGATTTTCGTGGTTTACAAATATTGTTTCTATTCCGGTTTTAAAATCAGCACATAGTTTTGCCACTTTTTCCACATTTGGAATTATCAAATCTTGATTAATAATATCCACAATCATTGCCAAACGTGTCATCTGACCTTGTGTTTTTGTATTTATTTCTGTTGCCGTTTTTACGCCTGAAGGTTCGACAGAGCCAACCATATTCGGAAATATTCCGCTAACTTCTGACATTAAATCATTTAAGAAGGTTATATCCTGCAAAAATACATTCGGGTTAAATGTTAACTGTTTAAACGCAGCTGTCGGTGAAAGGTTATCTCCATATTCAATTATTTTACCCGGATATAATTGAATCTCATCTTCTTCGAAAAATCCTTCCGGAGCAAGGAGGGGAGGATTTTCATTTAAGGTTTGAAGATTGCAAGTACGATTTAATAAATCTTCTTGAACGTGTGCAAGAGAAAGAACCGAATACAACGGGCTTATCCCTCGCTTAATTACAGGGTCTTTAATAAATGCACCGTATGTAAAAGGATTGATTATCGCATCATTTTTTTCAAACAATACCAAAATTTTACGTGCTACGACTACTGCATGCCAGTTTTTAAGCAGCGTACCGTTAGACAGTTTTAAGTCGCCCCAATGTTCAAGTACCTCAATTGTAGAACCTTTTACAACATCTTCAGAATATTTTGAACCTAAAACAGATGTATTATTAGAATCTGCAATAGAGTTTATTAAATCTATTTCGCCCTCAGATAATTGGTACAATTGATTATTTATTATATCAGATGCTGTTTTATATGTACGATATATTTTAGGACAAGAATCCCAATTATCCGCCTGATTTGGGTCAAATACTAAATCTGCAGGATTAACAGGATAAATGTAAGGATTATCATATATTTTGCGTTCGTCTACAAAATAGTTTTTGCCATTATCCATAGCTGCTTGAATTTTTGCACGCTTTTCGCTATTAAACGGAAAAATTTTTTCAAAAAATCCTATAGGTCGGCGATATTCTTCGTAGTTCTTCTTCCAAGAAGTAAACGAAATCAACTCACCGTAAAGTAAAGCGTTATCGATAATTTGGTCACAGGTTTTTTGATAATCCATTTTTTCCATAATGTCCACAAGCATTGCTTTTTGTTTGTTACTTGCGTTATTGGAATCGTGATTTTCTCCCGAGACGTCAAACATACTATTAACATTTGCATATGTATTCCTCCAAATATATGCTTTAAGCGTTTGATAAAACATAAATGTTTTGCACATTTTAATTTTTGATTTCCACTTTTGAGTTTTATCTCCTGACGGTTTAAAATCGTTTTTAAAGAAAATTTCATTGGCTAGTTTTGATGCCATTTCTAAATTCGCACTGCGCTCCCTGTTAAGTTCCGCAAATTTTGACGAAATACTCGCAACCAATTGTTTTTCTTGTTCTTCTGATAAAGTTTTACCTTCATTATCTTTTTCAATAACGTATTCAAATGACATAATTTTTCCTTTCTGAGGCTTTACCTCGGTTAATTTTCACATTGCAAATAAAGTATCAGGAACATTAAGTTATGTTCCCGATACTTTTCACATTATTTTAAATTCTTTCTTATATTTATTTATAATAAATTTTTTATCGTGAATGTCTTCTATAATACCCGCTGACTTTTGTCCCGTCAGCACGTGTGTAATTATTTACATAAATCAAATCGCCTTTGTTTACCTTGGCATCTAAATCTGCTTTTGACGGAAATTTATTTTGAGTCGCATTTTTATAATTTACATAATGTGTTGAAAAACGCTTTCTTTCGTCCTCATTCATAGAATCCCAATATTCATCTTCATAAAATACCCTATCCTCATCTCTTAAACGTTCTTTTTCCATATTGGAATACTTGCGTTTATCTGTTTTTGGATTTGTGATTACTTCTCCTTTTCTTATTTTTTCCATTACTTTTTGCATTGTAAAGTTTTCCAAAAATTGAGAATCAAATAAACTCAAATCCTTACCATATTCCTCTTTAATTTCATGCGCAAGTTCCCTGCCAATTTGATTATTCCACAAGTCCATATTTGTTGATGAATCCGTATCCGGATCTTTACCACGCTCATGATCATCGCCTAAAAATTTTGCAACAATATCGCCAAATCTGTATGCTAACCAACATTGCATATATGTATGCCTGAAAGCATCCGCTTCATTATCAACAGCTTCACCTTTTTCATTCACCTCCAAACCATATCGTCGAATAGCCTTACTTGTAACTGCCACCATGTGATTTGTAAATACTTGCTTTGGTATACCTGTCATTTTTTCAAATATGTTGATATTTTTCGTCATAATAACCTCCTTCCTTGAATTTACTAACGCTATATTTTATGGCAAAATATATATTATGACATTTAAATTTATAAAAGCAGAAAACAATTATTTATCTATAGTTGTATTAATTTATGCGTGCTTTAATATTATGTGCGTATTTGCAATACTACTTAATTTGTTGTTATCAATATTTTTTACATTTGATGAAATTCCATTTAAGTTTATGGACATAGATTTATTTCTTGTTATTTTTATATATTTATATTTCAGATTTCACTATATTATCTGTCCACTTGTCATACTTTGTTTTTTAATTGAAAGAATAATTGTAAAAATGATATTAAAGCCTCAACAATCAACTTTTTTTATTTGGTTCAAAAAGTATCAGAATGTAATATTTATTATTTCAATTAGTATTGCTATATCCTTTAATATTCTGTTAATACACTACTCCCCAGACTTGCTCGCAGGAATAGATTGAGAATATAACCTTGTAAAAAGAATTGATATTAAATAAAATGCAAAACAAATGATTAGTAAACTATTACTCAGGAAAATCTTTAATTTCTTTCAATGTAAGTTTATTATCTTTTGTATACGTCATAAAACCCTCTTAATAATTCAATCTTTTTTTGTCATTTATGTAACAAAATAGTTTTCCATCTATCCTTCTGAATCCGCACTTTAACAAACAAAGGGCTGAGGCACGATTTTGCGCCTCAGCATATATGCTTCCCTTAAACCATTCTAAACTCATCCTTAAACACTCAACACACAAACCATGCATTTTTCTGTTTGCAAAACCGTTTAAGAAAAGTTTTCCGTCCTTATCCAAAAAATAATAAATTGCCCCGATTAAACAATTTTTGTTTTCAAATAAGTAAAAAAGTGTATTATTTTTTATAAATTCAAAACTATTGTCATCACAAATTTGCGCTTGTGATATTTCATATAATTTTCTACATTCACCTTCAAATTTTTTAAACTCTTTATTTGACGGTATCCAAACATTTATCAACATAACCTCCTAAAATAGCAAAAAATAGATTTCATATTCTTCAATTCAAAAATGTTAATACGAGTTTATCTTATCTTTCTATAATATCTGCTTACTTTTGTTCCCACAGAAAGTATATAGTTATTAGTGGTAGAATGGGTTGAATAATATTCAACCCATCAAAACTTATTTAAATTTTTTCTTCTGATAAACCTTCAACTATATTAATCACCGGTTCTATGTTCTCATACTTATCTTCGTCGAGTCCCAGTGCAAGTCTTTGGCCTTTTTGAACTTTGCCGATTGCAGAAATTAAAAAATCCAAAACCGCTACTGAATTTTTCGGCATCTCAATGAACTCTATATCCGCTCGTGTAAGTTCTCTTGAAAACTCATCCAAAATGAATTCCAATATTGAAAGAGTTTTATCATAAAATTTTATATGCTTTTCGTTAATCTCTTTTTTTTGAACTTTTATACTTGATTGTTTATTTTTCGCCATAAATTAACCCTTTCTGTTTTTATTTTTTGTTTTAAACTGTCGGTTGAAAATAATTTATATATTAAACTATAATAAAATTTATGAAAAAGTTTTTGTTATTCTTACTGTTAATAGTTATATCTTGTCCGGTATTTGCCGAATACAAACCTATTCCAAAAGAATTGAGCAAACAATACAAAAAAGAAATGGAAAGTATTATCGATAAAGGCTATCCAAAAGCTATTAAAAATATTAATGAATACTATGATTATGTTTTAAAAAAACGTTATGTACCGGAAGTATCCATTTATGACACGCCCTTATTTATTTATGCAGATATGATGAAAACCACACAAGAAAAATATTTGAAGAGTGAATATAAACCGGATGGTACTGATAGTATTAGTCCTGCATCTGAATTTTTATATCAATATTTGAAGGATAATAAAGTTAATATTCAAAAGTTAAAGAATATTAATAGATATGCCGAATTAAAAGATAAACAAATACAAAAACTAGTATTTTGATTTGTCTATGTATTTGAACGGGTTAACATCGTTACCTCTTTTGCCTTCATATATTGATACATGCAAATGTGGTCCAGTTGAGTTGCCTGTTGAACCCATAAAACCAATAACTTGTCCTTGTTTTACATCGTGACCTCTGCTAACATTAAATCCCTGTAAATGAATATAAACACTTTCTACTTTTACACCATTAACTATTCCGTGGTCAATTCTTATAGTATTACCATTATAATTATTCTCATATCCTACATAATACACATGACCTGCCGCAGGAGCCTTAATCTCTGTTCCTGTATTGTTAGCTATATCAATACCATTATGCCATTTTCTTGTTTTCTGAATAGGATGAATTCGCCAACCATAAGCACTTGATAATCTTCCGTGTGCTGGCATTATCCAATTTGGAAAATTCGATACTGCAGAATTCTCAACAGGTTTCTGCGAAGGTGTATTTAAAACATCTGTTTTTGATATATTTGTAAGCTGCACAGGTTGTTCATCAAGTCCTGCAAATCGGTTTTGCGGTTTATCATTTATTTTAATATCAGATATACTTATACCTTGATTAAAATTAATTCGGTTTATCTTCATCCAGCCCCAGTGCAAGTCTTTGACCTTTTTGAACTTTTATACCTGATTGTTTATTTTTCGCCATAAATTAACCCTTTCTGTTTTTATTTTTTAATTTAAACTGCCGGTTGAAAATAATTTATATATTAAACTATAATAAAATTTATGAAAAATGTTTTTGTTATTCTTACTGTTAATAGTTATATCTTGTCCGGTATTTGCCGAATACAAACCTATTCCAAAAGAATTGAGCAAACAATACAAAAAAGAAATGGAAAGTATTATCAATAAAGGCTATCCAAAAGCTATTAGAAATGTTGATAATTTTGTTAAAAGAGCAACTAAATATCACAAAAGAATTCTGGAAAAAGGCTATTACTCCAATGACCAAATGGATATTATAAATTTAGGTCTTTTATATGAAAATTGCTTACCTGCAGCTGAATTGGATTTATATGCGAACTTAATGAAAGTTACGCAAGAAAAATATTTAGGAATAGAATATAAACCTATTGGTACTGATTGGGTAGGTCCTTATGAAGCATTTTTAAAACCATATTTTGATGATAATAATGTTAATACTCAAAAACTTGATAATATAGTTAAATATGAATTGCAACAAGGTAAAATAGTAAAAAACTATCTTGACGAAGCTGAGAAATTACGCCCTAATAATTAATATAAAGCCACGGACTCACGGCTTTACCGCCTTCTCGTCCGGGACTTCCGTGCCTTATCGTTAAATGTAAATGTGGATTTGAAGAATGTCCTGTATTACCTGAAAAAGCAATTATATCACCTTGTTTGACTTTTGAGCCTTTTGTTACACATTCTCTTGAAAGATGCCCGTATTCACTAGATACTCTAATGCCATTGACAGTTCCATGGTCGATTCCTACCCACCTACCATAACCCTCAGCAGGCCCTACTACAACAACAGTGCCATCTGCAATAGCTTTAATTGGTGTTCCTACTGGTACAACAATATCTATACCATTATGCTTATATCCTGACCGTTGTTCATTATATTCACTTGAAATTGGTCCTTTACATGGCATTATCCAATTTGGAAAATTCGATACTGCAGAATTCTCAACAGGTTTCTGCGAAGGTGTATTTAAAACATCTGTTTTTGATATATTTGTATGCTGCACAGGTTGTCCATCAAGTCCTGCAAATAGGTTTTGCGGTTTATCATTTATTTTAATATCAGATATACTTATACCTTGATTAAAATTAGTTCGGTTTATCTTCATCCAGCCCCAGTGCAAGTCTTTGACCTTTTTGAACTTTTATACCTGATTGTTTATTTTTCGCCATAAATTAACCCTTTCTGCTTTTATTTTTTAATTTAAATTGCCGGTTGAAAATAATTTATATATTAAACTATAATAAAATTTATGAAAAAATTATTGTTATTATTACTGCTAATATTTATATCTTGTCCGGCATTTGCTGAATACAAACCTATCCCAAAAGAATTGAGCAAAAAATATAAAGCTGAAATTACACAACTTATAAGATCTCAATATCCGATTGCAATTCGCGAAATAGAAGAAACAAGGGCACAGGCTCATGTAATGTTTTTGAAAGTTTTGAAAGATAAAAACTTATATATGGATTACGCATTAAACAATTTTGATATGATTATTGATAATGGGGAGTTTCATCTTCTATCAAAAATCATTGATGTGACTAACAAGTATGTTGACATAAAGAATGATACAGCTCTTGCTACTGATTATGTTGGAGCTTTATTAGATTTTTTAGATCCTTATTTTAAAGATAATAGAATTAATAAAAGTAAGCTTAATTACATAGATACTTTAGTTAGTATAAAAGCTAAAGAAATCGAAAAAGAACAACGCATTTTATATAAATTCGTGTACCCTTAAAATATTAGTGTTTCACATAATTGAGAGGGTTAACAGGCACATCATCTATTCTAATTTCAAAATGTAAATGTGGTCCGGTTGAATTTCCTGTATTTCCAGATAGTGCAATAACTTGTCCTTGTTTAACACTATGTCCATTTAATATGCAGCATTGACTTAAATGCGCATAACGGCTAATAACATGCTTACCATTTATTATACCATGGTCTATACCTATATATATTCCATATCCATTCGGGTCTGATTTTACATAAGCCGTACCATCTGCTATGGCATTTACTTTTGTACCTATAGGACATGCTATGTCAATTCCTTTATGCCCAGTACTTGCACCTGCTTTTGGCGCCTGCCTATAACCAAAGTAACTTGAAATTGGTCCTTTACATGGCATTATCCAATTTGGAAAATTCGATACTGCAGAATTCTCAACAGGTCTCTGCAAGGAGCACAATAACAAGCAATTTAGCAGTTGACATACAAAAATTATTACATTAAGATGATATTATGATAAGAAAATATATTAATAAATTGTACATTTTTATCCAATGGACTAAGAAGTGGCATTTCTGTCATGTATTTTTTATTATTAATTTTTTATTTATGGTACTATGCAGTTTTGTAGTGATATTTATCGCTTTTATAAACGGGATTATAAATAATCAACTTACTGAACTCTTTAGCATAAAAGCTATTTTATTATTATATTGGTTTAATTGTATAATATGCTTATTTATTACTATATACACTCTTCCTATATCACTTATTATTGAAATTATCATATCCTGCAAAAATAAAATTCAACATAAAAGCAAATATATAACATCTTCTTATTTAACAAAAAATAGCACGTATGATATATTATATGTTATGGCATTCATATTAAATATTACTTGTCTTGCTTGGTGCTTTTGGACAATTGTCAATAATTATCTCGAAATTTTATTTTAACAACTTAATAAATAGTTCAATAATTTTCCTTAATTCATCGTTATAATTGTTTTTCTCTTTTTGATTTATATCGGTAACTGTAAAATAATTTTGGAAATTACCTTTTTCTTGCATATTATAACCATGATTATTAAAAATAGAAGAAAAATCTAAAAGATTTTTGACCTTTCTTTGAAGAAAATCCTCTCTATCATATAATTTGCCAGTTAAATTACCTTTATCATCAATTCTCGCATTTGTTAATATCCCATTTTGAATAGAACTATGACGCTCGAATTTTTCAGGGTTTAGAAATGTATCATACCATTTAGCTTCAAACTTTACCGGAAAGTCTGTTTTTATACCTTTTTTTATGTCATTATAATTCTCATTTTTTATCTTTTTTATTTCAGGTGAATTTGATAATCTCTTAGACATCTCAGAATCATTATTATATAGTACGCCTTGTTCATTTTGCTTTACACCATAATTCTGTAGTTTAGTTTTTAGCTCATTATCCGATATTTGTTCTATATTTATAATTTCCGCATTCGGATTTTGCTTTGCCTTTGCAAAATTTGTCATTCCATCTGTATACATATCTGATGATGTAGGATATAGTACTTTACCGATGGTTTTTATTAATGTATCTGTAACTTTTTCGTGTGGCAACATCGGTTTTGAATAATCTATTTTCTGGTTTGTTATTGTATCTATACCTCCTTTAACTGCATCTTCTGTAGTACGAATAGTATTCTGTATGGCCGGCATAATCTTATCTGCAAATAACCTATCAGGAGATTTCCGAATTTCTGCCATATTAGGTGATGTATAAATACTTGGCTGTTTGTATGAATTTTCATAATATAGTGTTCGCGGCTGACTTATTTCCGAATTTTTCTTTGCATTCAATACTATTGGTGTTATATCGTCTACAAACTTACGAAGTCTTCTGTTTTCATCTTCTTCTATCAAACTGTTAATATAATCTTCTATAATTTTATTCATTTTTTTATTCCTTTCTTTTCAATTTACATAAAAAAAAAGGAGGCTTTGAGGAGAATACTATTTACGTCAAAGGGTGAACAGATGAGAGAGAGAAAGGTGTAAATAGTTTTAATAAAAAGCCTCCTAATCACTATGAAACAAATTATAATGTTTTGACTAACTCTTTATTTCCATAAAAATCGCAAGCATACTGCTTGATTAAATCAGCTCTTCCGTTTCGCTTTACGGATTTATTAACCCCGTACTTCCAACCAAAAGGTTTTGACTTAAACTTTTTATAATTTAATTGTTTCATCGAATATAAAATATCTTCAGATATTTTTGACATAAGTTCATTTGCCTCAATTCCTGATTCACAAATCCTTTCCGGAATTCCATCAAATCTTACTCGGTATAGCTCCGCAACCGGTTTACCGCATATTGGGCAAAATCCTATTGTAAACATTCTATATATATACAGATTTGTTTCTTTTAGATAATAAATATCGTCAGGTTTAAATTTACAACAATGACGCATAGAACCCCCTCGTGCTATGTTTTTCAAAGCACTATTGTCGTTGAATTTTTTTATTTACGGGCACAATTTGCCCTCATACCCTTTAAAGATTTATCCTACGCTGCTTTCGCTTTGTTTCAAAATCAAGTACTTTTATATACTACTACATTTTCAATTTTCACCATAAGATTGTAACGAAATTTTTACATCTAAACCTGGGATGTAATATTCATCAATATTATAGGCGCATTTTTACCACTATAGCAACGTCACAGTATGGATTTGAGGCAAATTTTTCAAATCAGCTTTGTTTAGGTTATAATTTAGTCATAGTAAGGATTGGAGTATAAAATGAAAGCAATTGTTTTTGATAATGTTTTAAAATTAGATACAAACTATGACAAACCTGTTCCAAAAGAAGGAGAAGCTCTCATTCATGTAAAATTAGCCGGAATCTGTAATACCGACTTTGAGATAACAAAAGGATATATGGGCTATAAAGGTATTCTTGGGCACGAATTTGTAGGTATTGTAGAAAATGTTAACAGCCAAAATGCAGAGGATAAAAAATGGATTGGCAAACGTGTTGTTGCAGAAATCAGCTATGGCTGCAATAATCCGGAATGCGAATGGTGTGCAAAAAAGAATTACCGCCATTGTCCGAACAGACACACACTCGGAATATGGAAAAAGGACGGCTGCTTTGCAGAATACATGACAATGCCGGTTAATGTACTGTTTGAAGTTCCTGAAAATGTTTCCGATGAACAAGCTGTATTTGTAGAACCTCTCGCCGCAGCATGTGAAATAACTGAGCAGCTCCATATTGAGCCTATGCAAAAGGTTCTTGTTCTTGGAGACGGTAAATTAGGTTTAACAACCGCCTTAACTTTAAATGCTCAGAATATTGATGTTTTACTTGTCGGAAAACATAAAAACAAACTTGATATAGCTTCTGCCCAAGGAGTTAAAACGGCATTACTTCAGAATTTTAATATAGAAAAAAAATATGACATTGTAATAGAAGCAACCGGAACTGCAGGTGGATTTGAAACTTCAATTGCCCTCACAAAACCAAGAGGAACACTTGTTTTAAAAAGCACAGTTGCAACAGGAAAAGAACTTAACCTTGCTCCTATTGTTATTGATGAAATAACGGTTCTTGGTTCTCGCTGCGGACAATTTCCGCCTGCTCTGAGACTGCTTGAAAATAATCGTATAGATTTTTCACCTATGATTTCCGGAACATATTCTATTGATGATGCAATTAAAGCATTTGAAGCCAATAAATCAAAGGAAACAATCAAAATATTACTAAAAATATAAAATTATTTGTAACAATTTCTTATCAATAGTAGAAATAACTTTATGTTAGTTCTATTATTGTCTTGTGTGTATTAGGAGGTAAATTAAAATGAGAATTAACCCAATCAACTGCTTTATACCTAAAGCAAGAGTAAAGAATGTGCACTCTACTGTAAATGTCGGTTATACAACACCGCTAAAATACGATTCAGTGAGTTTTACAGGTTCAAGTGTCATTGCAAGGTCTGCTAAAGTACCGTTTGAAACAGCAAAGTTTGTGGCAAACAGCCTTTCTACATCAACTTCTGGACACAGAGCACCTTATTTAAGCGAAAAATTCACAAAGGATATTGTTAAACTTATAACACTAGGAGTTGCCGGATACGCAACAGCAGAAGCTTTGAAAGAAAACAGACGTCCGACCGTTTTAATTGGCGGCGATACAAGAGTAGCAACCAGAGAGTCTTTGCCGCTCATTAAAGATACTTTATTAAAACAAAATATTGATGTTATTAACATAGAAGATCCTGTTCCGACGCCGCTTTTAGCAATGACTGCACAAAAGTATAACGTTGATTTGGCAGTTTTAATGACTGCAAGCCACAATCCATGGAATGACGGCGGATATAACCTTGTTACGAAAGCCGGCGCAATTGCACCTGCTGAAGTAACACAAGAAGTTGCAAAACATATAGAACGTATAGCAAAGGTCGGCTCTTATTCTGAAAACAGAGAACCTCAGGGTAAATTAACCGAAATTTATCCTTATGAATTATACAAAGAACAACTCAATTCAGAAGGATTAATTGATTGGAAAAATATAAAAGATGCAAAAGTCAAAGTCTTATATGACGGACTTAAAGGCACCGGAAATTATATTATGCCTCAACTTATGAAAGATTACGGCATAAAATTAAAACAAGTTAAATCTTCCGGTCAGGAAGGTCCAAACCCTATAGATAAAAATCTTGGCAGATTAAAAGATGCAATTCTTAAAGACAAAAATGAATTAAAAGTCGGCTTATCTAATGATGGAGATGCAGACAGATTCGGAGTTGTAGATGAAAACGGAAACTTTATAAATGCAAATGACGTCATTTTATTAGTAGGGTACCATCTGGCTAAAAATAAAGGACGTCAAGGTGCTACTATAAGAAGTCAAGCTACATCAATGCAGCTTGACAGGCTTGCAGATATCTATGGTTTAGATAAGTACGAAACCCCAGTAGGATTCAAATACATCGGAGAAGATATTATAAAACTAAGAAACGAAGGAAAAGATATTCTTGTAGCAGGTGAAGAATCAGGCGGACTTACGGTAAACGGTCACATTCCTGAAAAAGACGGTATAGTTGCTCTGTCTTTAATCCTAGACTTAGTTGCAACCGAAAGAAAACCTTTAAGCCAAATACTTAAAAATGTTAAAGAAGAACTAGGAGTTTCCTTTGCAATAAATAATTACAGCAAAAGAATGACTGATGATGAATCTAAAAACGCACTTATGGCAAAAGTTGAAGATATGTATAAAAGAGTACTTAACGGTGACACAGCATTTGGAGAATACCAAATTGATGCTGAAAAAACAGCTCAACTTCGCAAAAATATGGAACAATACAGAAAAGGCGGAGATGGATATAAATTCATATTGACCGACGGTTCAAGCGTACTTGTCAGAAAAAGCGGTACCGAACCTTTAGTAAAATTTTATATTGAAGCCACAGGAAAAAATACAGAAGATGCAAAAAATAATAGTGAGGAATTAAAAGTTCAACTTAATAAAACTTTTAATATATAAAAAACTATTTAACAAATAAAAGGCGGATTTCATAAATGAAATCCGCCTTTTATTAACTAAATTATTTTTCGGCTTAAACTGCTGCCGGTTTCTTTTGTTGAGTAGCACCGGGAATTGCTTGCCAATTTGCAGCCATAATTTTTTTGAATGACTTAAGAGCGGTGTCTTCAAGTTCACCCAATTCTTCTGCTTCCATTATTAATTCTCTTAATGGCAACAATGCTCGTTGGTCACGTAATACACCAAGAGCAGCTGCCGCACCTGCTCTTACCAAATCATTTTCCGAACGATTTTTCATAACATCAATTAACGCAGGAACTGCCTTGCGGTCATTTAATTTACCCAAAGATGTAACCGCATAAATTCTAACGTTTACCCATTCGTCATACAACATGTTAATAATTTTATCAACGCACTTCTTGTTGCCAATTTCACCCAAAGCACGTGTTGCATCACAACGAACATTCACTTTTTCGTGGTCTAAAGATTTCATTAACGCATCAGTCGCAACATCACCGATTTCTATTAGCGCATCTGTTGCAGTAATACAAACTTGAGAATTTTCATCGTTCAATGCTTCTACCAATGGCTCAACAACAATCTTACCACCCAAACGGCCTAATGCACGAGCGGCACGAACACGAACGTCCACATTTCTGTCTTCACGTAAAGATTCAATAAGATGTTCAGTTGCCTTAGAATCACCCAACTCGCCTAAAGCACGAGCAGCATATAAACGAACAGAACCGTTTTTATCATTTTTTAGAACATTAATTAACGGTTCAACAGCTTTAGAATCACCCATTTCACCAAGAACACGGGCTGCATTGTATCTGACTTTTTCAGAACTTGAACCCATCAGGTCGTTAATAAGCTCTTGGAAAGTTTTCTTTACTTGTTTCTTTTTGCTGTTTACTGTTATTGTCATACACTTTACCTCCAAATGTAAACATGGTTATCTAACTTCTACACAGTTATATAAAGTATTTTTCTGTTTAAAAATTGCCTATTTTTTTCGATATGTTACATTTTTGTTACATTGTCTGTGATAAGGGTAAAAATTACACTTATTCTCAGTAAATATAATATAACATATTTTTGCATTTTTCTGCTTGCTCAGTCGGATATTTTTACAAAACTTAATTAACAAATTTATTCAAAACAGATGTATGTCCTGTGCTTATTGAATTTCACATCGTTACTTTTCTTTACATTTAATACTTACTGGGGATAGTAATACAGAATTCACTGCCTTTATTTATTTTTGTTTTTACATCAATTTTTCCGTGATGTTTTTCTACTATTTTTTGAGAAATTGCAAGCCCCAAGCCGGTTCCTACCCCAACGCCTTTTGTTGTATATCCTGCAAAAAATATTTTATCCGGTTCTTTTATTCCGCAACCGGTATCTTTAATTTTCACAACCAGATTTTTATTTTTGAATGCTGTGTCAATAGTAATTATACCCTCTCCTTTTATTGCATGGGCGGCATTTACAAGAATATTCATAAATACTTGATTTAACATATTAGGATAACATTTGATTGGCGGAAGTTTACCGTAATTTTTTACAACTTCTATCCTGTTTTTTGTTTCATGCCGAATCAAATCAAGTGTTAAATCAATTTCTTTGTTTATATCTGCATCCTGAAGTTCAGCCTCATCAAGCCTTACGAATTTGCGCAATGAAACAACCAGCCTGTTAATTCTTGCAATTGCTTCAGTATCTATTTCATTAACTTCATTTAACAAGCCTGCCAATTCCTTATCATTTATTTGAGTAATTAGTTTTTTAGTAATTTCATTATTAGATTTTATAGATGCAACAGGTGTATTTATTTCATGTGCAACACCTGCAACCAGTTGACCGAGAGATGCCATTTTTTCAGAATTAATAAGTTTAAGCTGAGTATCTTGCAACTCTTTTAAGGTCTTTCTCAAATCTTTTACCATTTCTTCATTTTTTTTGTACAACTCAGCTTGAATTATTGCATTACCAAGCTGAAGTGAAACACCGTTCAACACCTCCAGCGTATCATCTAATTTTATTTTTTGTTTTGTTGTAAGTACAATAATACCTATTAATTTATTCAAATGGAAAATAGGCATCACTATTCTTTGAACATTTTCCTTAAATGGTTCAGCTGATAAATATTCTTTTCTGCATGTTAAGCAAGAAACAATCCCTTGTTGAATATTTTCATAAACATTTTTATCAAAAGAAATCAGCTTATCTTTATCTTTTTTATTTATAGATTCTTGAATTTTAAAAGAATTTTCCTTTACACAAGATGCATAATATCCCCGAAAAGCTGCAAACATTTGAGTAAGTTCTACCAACGCAGAATTTAAAATTACCGAAGGATTTATGGACTCTCTTATGATATTTGAAACATTATTAAGCAATAAAAGTTTCATTGCCTGAGATTGAGCTTGAAGTTTTATTTTTGATAAAATTTTATTTTCATCACCCAGTAATTTAATGTTATTTTTTAATTCTGAGTTTTCTGATCTTATATTTTCCAAACTTACTTTAGCACTTACATCTGTTAAAATTATTGTTGTATAATTTCCTCTTTTAGAAGAATTCATATCATAGTATTTTATTTTTGAATCCTGATAAAGAACATAAGCCGAAAAATCTTCTTCAGACTCAATTGCTTGAATTATAGGAGAATGAACTTTAACATCACTGCTATCCAAAGCGTAAACTTCATAATAAAGTTTATGTGAAAATTTTTTTACGTTTTCAAAATCCGGAAATTCCCGCTTAAAAACATTATTTCTAAAAACGACTTCTAAATTATCATTCAACACAATTACAGCAGTGTTAAATTTATTAAAAATATCAAACTTCCCCATATAAATATTATATTACTTGAGATATTCAGACGCAAGTTCTCCAACAAACAGAGTATTTTTTGGCACAAATAAAAAAATCCTGCTATAATGAAATTGGATGTTTATATCTGACCTGAAAAAATCAGGCCAGGAACGGAGAAAAGTATGGCTGAAAATGAAAAACCCGTTGTTACGGAAGAGAAAAAACAACAACAAGATATTACAAAATTCTTAATTATGACTGTTGCGTCAATTGTTATAATGTTTGTCGTATTCGCAGGTGTTAATTATGTAATCATGGAGAATTTAATTAGTCAAAAAATAGGTTCACTTCAATTGCAAGGTGAAGAACTTGGCGAAGGCGACGAAGAAGGAGATGAAATTGAAAAGGGTATTATAGTAGACCTTGGTGATTTTATTCTTAATTTATGCGATGAAAATCAAAAAAAATACTTAAAAGTTAACGTGGCGATTGAAGTAACTAAAAAAGATACTGACTTCCAAGATGCAGCACCTGCTGCAAAAGGAGGACACGGACATGGAGAAGAAGCTCCTGCTCCTGCTGATCCAATGGCATCAATTCAAACAGAAATGAATCAGTTTAAACCTGCAATCAGAGATGCGGTTATTACAAACCTTTCAAGCAAAACATCTTCTGAACTTTCAACCGCAGCAGGAAAAGAGCTTGCAAAAGAACAAATTACAAATGATATAAATTCAATACTTGGCGGAGAAAGAGAAGTCCTTAGAGTAAGCTTTGGACAATTTATCATTCAATAAGGGAAAATGGCAGATAACGAAAAAAACAATTTAATAAATACATTAGATTTTGAAGACGGACTTACAGATTCCGAGCATAAAAGTTACAAATTATATAACTTCAGACGTCCTGATAAGTTTTCAAAAGATAATTTGCGTGCATTAAGAGATATCCATAGAGAATTTTCTAAAGCAATTTCGCTTGTTTTAAGCGGTTACTTACGCATGCGTGTTGAAATCGAAATTGTATCAGTTGATCAACTGACGTATGAAGAATTTATTCGTTCTATGCCTTCACCTATTAGTGTTGGAGTTTTTGAATTTGAACCGTTATCCGGACAAATTCTTCTCGGAATAAGTTTTGAAGTTATTTCATGCATAGTTAACAGAATGCTTGGCGGTGTCGGCTCCATTGATGCACAATCGAGAGAACTTACTGACATAGAAAAAGCATTAGCTAAAAAAGTTATTAATATAATTATCAAATCATTGGAAGATTCTTGGAATACAATCATTCCTGTAACAGGGAAATTTATCAGCTTGGACGATAATTACCAATCAATCCAAGTTGCCACAGCCGGAGAAATTGTTGCACTTTTAACATTTGAAGTCCAAATTTCCGGAAAGCACTTCGGATTATTTAGTATATGTTTCCCTTACCCAGTATTGGAAACAGTATTGGGACACTTAAGCACACAACACATTTTCCAAACAAAAGGTCTTGTTGCATCAAATGATGAAAGACTTAAAATGATATCAAAAATAAACTCTTCAACTGTAGATTTAAGGGTACAGTTCGGTTCTTGCAGTATTACACTTGATGATTTTTTGCAACTGACCGAAGGCGATATAATTAAACTTGATAATAAAGTTGAAGATGATTTAATTGTAAAAGTTAACGGCGAAAAGAAATTTTTTGCGCGTCCGGGCACAATGAAAGATAAAATCTGTGTTAAAATAACAGATGTATATGATGAAATGCATGAACTATTAAGGAACTATTTTTAGAGAGGTTTTGAGATGTTTGACGATGAAGATATTAACAACATAAATCCGGAAGATGGTGATACCGGTGCTTCAGAAGAACCAAAAGCGTATGAACCTGCATCTTTTGAGGAAATGAAAGCTGACGAACAGGACATACAAGGTACTGAAGAAGTTCATCAACACGGTGATAAAACCGTAACCGTTCAGCCTGTGCAATTTGCATCTTTCGAAGATTTAGATCAAGTACAAGGCCCGCAGAATCAAAACCTTAATATTCTACTTGATGTAAAATTGCAGCTTTCGGTTGAACTGGGTAAAACGGAACTTCCGATTAAAAAAGTTTTGGAACTCACTAAAGGCTCTATTGTAACTCTTAATAAAGCAGCAGGTGAACCTGTTGAATTGTATGCAAACGGCAAGCTTATTGCATACGGAGAAGTTGTTGTAATTGAAGATAACTTTGGTTTAAGAATTACTCATATAACTGACCCTGCAAAGAGATTAAATTCGCTAAACAGCGGTAACATCAAAGACGAAGCTCAATAGTTTATGAAAAGAGTTGCAATACTTTATTCTAATCATACTCCCACTGTAGATGCAGTAACTGCAAAATTAAGCAGCATGGGAATTAGTTCTTATCAAAATCCCGATATAGAATCTGAGGATTTTGATTTGGTTATATTATGCAATAGTAAAACAAAATTAAATTTTAAAAACGCAATAAATATACACCATTCCCTACTTCCGGCATACGATAGTTCAGAGCCTGTTAAAGATGCTATTTTAGGAGGTGCAAAAGTTACCGGTTTAACGGTTTTTTATACAAATCCGTACAAAATCATTACTCAATACCCCATATTTATTCGTAACGACCGACATTTTGACGAAATTGAACAAGAACTTAATTTGATTGAACAAACAATTTACCCTCTTGTAATAGAAAAAATTTTAAATAATGAACCTTTTGAGATACAAGAATTAATAAACCGTAAAAGTAATTGCAGCAATAACTGCGAACAATGTCCAAACTGTGGAGGAAGTTGTAGTGCAAAGAGCTAATGTTGTGATTGTGGGAGAAGGTAAAAGTATTGAACTTATTCAAAATTCAAAATATCTTAATAAACTATACTTAACATCTAATTTAAAAATTAAAGGCGGTTTGAATATAAAATTTAATACATTCAGAGAACTTGCTCAAAAGTGCAAGGCTCTTCAGGCTGATATTGTAATTGTAGAAGATGAAAAATGGATTCAACAAGGAATTGCTGATGTTTTAAAACAAAATTTTATAAATTGTATTGCATCAAATGCAAAATGGTCAGAACTTTCTATACATAACCTATATACAAGAAATCTTTTAGAAAAATATGATATTAACACTCCCCAAAAACTTGTTCTACCGATTGATTTTCCTGTTATTGTAAGAGCTGACGGCATAATAAAGAAAGCAAATTCCGTTCAGGAAATTATTGATATAAGAAAAAAAATTTTTGAACAATCTCCGGTTATCGGAAAAACTATTTTCTTAGAAAAATTCATTGATGGTGAAAAATACGTAGTACCATCCCTTTTTGACGGAAAATCTTTGCTGACTTTTCCAAATGTAAATATTGAACAAGAACTATTAAATACTTATACAAAAAATTTAGAAAATTTATTAAGGAGCGAAAAAGCGGAATTTATAGGATTTATAAATTCAAAACTAATCTTATCAGATAATAAACTATACAACACAGGCTTCAGTTTTGAATTTCTGAAACCTGATTTTGATGTAGACTTTTTATATATTTTAAACTCAGCTATTTATCAAAAACTTGATGAGATTAACTTATGATTTATTGTGATTAACAAATTCATCTAATTTCTTCACAAGTTTTTCTGAATATTCATCTCCCAATATTGATTTTAGCGATTTATTATCAAGATCGATTTGCTCTTCCAAACTAAAAATTTTGCCATAGTACTCTGAAATTTTTATTTTTGCACATATTTGTTCAAATTTTAAAATTTGGTTGTCAATATTTTTTGTATCGCAAGGAGTAACCCCGGCATTTATTAATTTTGCTTTCAAATCATTTGCCGTTTGCCCCATTATATTTTTACCACCTTTTTTAAATAATTTTAGATACTCTAACTGAGTTTCTGCGTATGGAGGTTCTGTTGAAAATGGAGTAATACCCTTCTTTTTTAATTGCTTTGTAAGTGTTTTTATTGATTTCTCAGCATATTTTAGAGAGTCTTTTTTACGTTTCAAAGCTAATTTAGAATAGTGCAATCTTGTAATAATAACTTTTATTACGTCATCTGTACACAGTTGCTCAAGTTTCTCTGCGGAATACTTTGCACCTATAAGATTTTTTGCTTTTGCTCGTACACTTGAAAAGAAGCTCCTTACCTTTGATGGTTTTGATGGTGCAGCTGCGGGCGCTGATGCTGAAGAAGGCGCAGGAGCCGGCACCGGCGGAGTCGTTGGCGCAGGCGCAGGAGACGGAGCATATATTGTAACATACTTTGTCTTTGGTTTTATTTTTTTCTTTGTTTCTTCAATTGCTTCTTTTACCTTTTGTTCCGTCTCATCTTTGAGTTCTTTATTCTGTTTTTCCAGTTCTTCTGCTTTTTTAACTGCTTCTTCTGCTTTTTCTAAAGCTTTTTTAATTTCGTTTTTATATTCTTTGTGCTTGGCAATTGCAATTCCGGCAACACCTATTGTTGCAAGTGCTCCAAGTACAGCATATATACCTGAATTAGAAGAACTCTTCGCAAAGGAAGTATTTGAGGTCTTTACTTCTTCCGTATTTTCTTCCGTTTCATCAGGAATTGTTTCAGCCGTGCTTACTTCTTGTTCTTCACCCTTGAATTTCGGGTTAAATCCAACATTACGAACACCTAACAAATTCAACTTTTCTATTGCCATACATTAATCCCTATTTTTTCTACATCATATTTTAATAAAAACTCCAAAAAGAAATAAATTGCCTTTTTGGAGTTTTTTATTAAGTTTTATTAAGTTATTCACCCAGCAATTTGTCCGCAAGCGGAGATTCCACTTTTCCATTTAAAGTCTTTGAGACTTTTTTGATATTTTGCGCCATTTTGTCCATTTGTGGTGTCCAAACAAAATAATCATTTACATATTTTTCGCCTCTTGTAAAATCATTACTCATCTGAACTTCAATAATTTCTTCCAGCATTTTCCTCGCAGTAGGAACCATCTTTTCAATATCAATATCCAAAACTCCGTCATCAGAAATTTTTATTGCACCTTCTTTTATAAAGAAATAATTCTGCATTACGGAACGAACTCTGTGAGCCTGACTTAAAGTAGGTTTTGCCATCATCATATTATCAGCCGCATATGTAACAATAATTTGTTTTCTTTGTTCAGAAGTATACATTCCTGCTTCTGTCAAAACGTCCAACATTGATAATGAAACCATATCCGCTTTATTTTCTTCTATTATTGATTTATATTTCCCTAATCCGTCTGTTCCGTTTGGGCCTAATGAATGTCCGTTTTCATGCCCTATTGTAAACCAATGATCAGCTTCATCATTATAAAATTTATGCAATTCCGGATTCAACATTGCATCCAATCTTTTTTGCATCTTCTCTCTGGCATCATCGGAAGTAATTAGACGTATTTGTCTGTGATATACATTCCTTCTGCCTCCGTCCAGTTCTTTTACGGAAAGTTTATCGTCATTAGGCAGATTTTCCGCTAACGTAATACCTGCTCTATACTCTCCTACATCTCCGTATACTCCTACCAAATCTACATCAACCATTGTTTGTTTTGACTCTTTATCAGGAGAAATATTTTGAACATATTTATCGTTAAACGGCATATTTTGTGCCATAAGCGGCAGATACTTCTTAACGTTTAAAATTGCATCCGTGCCTTTTTTATTAACTATGCCGACACGACCTCCAAGACAATCTTTTGAAACAGGAGTTATTCCGTTTTCATCAAGCAATTGTTTTAACTCAGCATTTTCATATACCGTTTCTGTCATTTCGTCAGAATAATTTTCTCTTGTAATTGTAAATTCTAAAGGTGTATCCTGCAGCGTTGCCCATTTTTTATCAGCATAACCGTCCAACATCGGGTCAGCCGTCCTTAGAGCCTTTGCCTGCAATTTCAGATATTCGTTAAAATCAGAATTTGTAGAAGTTTCTGCTGCCTTTTCAAGTTCGGAAGCCATAACCTCAAAATCTTCTTTAAATTTGTCTACATAATCTATCGCAACAAGTTCATCACCGTTTCTCTCTACTACTGAACGCTGATTTAATATTTTTGCTACTTCATCCTTCTTGCCTTCTTTTAGCATTTTTATCAATATTGAATGAAATTCTTCTTTTTCTAAATCCTGCGGGTATAATCCTTCTCCTGCTCTTTTTGTAACACCTTTTGCAAGCTCAATTAAGTGAGAATCCCTGTCAAGAGCACAAACGCCCTTTTGTGCATCAAAAAGAATCTTTGTTAATCTTGCATCTTCATTGCCCTTTGCAATTTCTTTTTCTAAATATTTTTGAAACGCCAAATTATAATGATTATCTATTTGCATTTCGATTTTATCAATTACAGCAGCTGCTTTAACTAAATGTTTTAGCGCCTCTTTGTCACCATCAGATAGCGCATTGTATTCAGGGGCATCAATTGCAAGCATTTTTTTTGTGGTCAAATAATCTTTATGAGTTCTTTTCTCCAATTCCTCATGAGAAAGATTTAATTCAAAATCTTTTTTTAAAATATTAACATTATTGATTGTACTCATCTTATTAAGCTCCTCCACTAATAATTCTGACTTATCTTCATTATTTAATTGATTTTTCTGAGTATATTTTAATCCTTTAGAATTAAAATTTGCTCGATTATTAATATGATTTATTTCCATAAAGTTTAAACATCCGAAAACTACAGCATTGCAACATTTGTTTTACCAAACTTTGCCGAAAGATCGTCAATATGGTGAATCAAATACAAAATCGGTTCTAAATCTTTTTCGTTTAAGTCTACTATCGCTCCCCATTCGGCACGTGCGTGATGCGCAGCAATCATCTTTGCAATTCTTTTAAATCCCGCATTCATACAAATTGAAAAACCGTATTGAGAATGAGAAATCCACTCCTTGCGGAAATCTTCATCATAATCTATTAAACCTGATTCAGTATCAACCGTGTATTCGAAAATTTTACCTATATCATGCAGTAAACATGCCGCATAAACATCATCCCTTTTTAATCGTTGAAAGAATGCATCCATATTGACTTCCGCATATTTCAGACATTCTAAAGTATGCACCATTAAACCGCCTATATAATTGTGATGCATTAATTTTGCCCCCGGAGTTATCAAAATCTTCGCTTTATTTTCTTGATAAATATTTGCAACAAATTGTCTTAACTTATCGTCACCAATTTTATTTATGTACTCTAGTAATTCACAATAAACTTCTTCTCGCTCTTTTTCATCAAGTCCTGTTTTTGCTTCTTTAATAAGTTCAAGAGCGGATACCAAACAATTATTATATTTCTCGTTAAAAGAACCTGACACAATCCTTAATTGGTTACCACAGCGGAAAAGTTTTGAATCCATTCGATTTAACGCTTCTTCCCAAAGAATACAATTCAAAAGTTCACCGTTTTCTGTATCTTTTAATTGTAGTTTACCCATTTTAGTACCGGATTTTGTATCTCCGATAGCAAATGTAACAACCTCATAAATAATCTCTGTGCTAAACATATAAATTCTCCGATTCCAGAATATTATAGCACAAAATCATAATTTATTTTTTATGGAACACTATTAAAACTATTTAGAGCGATTTTTTTCGTCTTTTTCCATATCATCAAGAGCTTTGCCTGCCAACCCCCCTGCTGTTCCAAACGCCGCCGCATACATACCATATGCAAAAGGAACTGCAGCTCCTCCGCTCATTGCCGATATTGCGCCCATAGCTGCAAGACCAAAAACAGCTCCTATCCCGATACCCTTAGCAGTATTGTTACCGCTAAAAGATAAAATATCACAGGGTTTAGTACTCTTTGAATTGTTTTTTGCAGAAATATTTTTTATACTGCTTTTATGCAGTGCAGAACTATACACTCTGCCATTAATAGCATCGATTCGCATAATTCATTCCTCTATGTTCACACACGTACACATTTTACCTTAAAATGTCCGTTTTGTCAATTTTTAAGGGTTATTAGTAAACTTTATATTGTACCTTGTAAGGTAATGAAAAAATTTATATTTTTTACAATAATGTATTCACCATGAAAAACAATTTTAACGAAGACTATCAATATAACAGCTGTACTTCTCGAGGTATATGCTCCATTAATCCGAAAACATCATCTCTGCAAGAAATTCTTATTTTGTACCTCAAACAAACTGCTTATTATATAAATAAGCTTGGAAACGAAGGGTTAGAAAATTCAAATGTCCGAACACTTGTTCTGGATACAATTTCCGTAATGGTTTCAAATGTAAGCTTTTCAGAAAATGACTTTAAAACTATTACGCAAAAATTTAATAAAATATTACCTAAAATTATTAAAGAATATGAAGAATACTGCATTAATAAAAGGATTGAACCGGAATATTTAAAAAGCCCGCTCAAATTTAACAAAACAACTGATTTGGTAAAATCCATACAACTAGGAGAAAAAGAGTTTATTAAGACTTTACAATCTATTCCTGAAGAAATAAGAAATATGTATAAGCTTTTATTTATAATCACAAAAAGCATTTGTACAAATGTTCAGGACCTGGAAACCTATGGAGTATGCGCAAATGAAGGATATGCAACTATAATCAATATTTTAAACTCTGCTAACTCAGATAGTAAAAATACTGATAAATTAAAACAATTAATGGATGAAACAGTAATAACAAATTATAACTTAATGCTAAAGCTCCGTAATGTACAAATTGAAAGATACGGTAAGCAAAAAACAACCAGTGTATCTTATTCCACAACTCCGGGAAAAGCAATCTTAGTCGTTGGCTCAAACATTCGTGAACTTGAAACAATTTTGGAAGCGACTAAAGATAGTAATATTGATATCTATACACACGACGAAATGATAGTTGCACACACATTTCCATTGTTTGAAAAATACAAAAATTTAAAAGGGCAATTCGGCAAAGGAATAGAAAACTGCCTTCTGGACTTTGCAACCTTCCCGGGTCCTATAATCTTAACAAGACACTCTCTTTATAATGTTGAAAATTTATATAGGGGAAGACTTTTTACGACTGATTTTACTGAAACAAAAGGAATCATTCAAATCAAAAATAATGATTTTTCAGAAGTAATAAAATCAGCAATTGAATCAAAAGGTTTCAAAAATGGAAAAAAATGTGATTCTGAAAAAATAGGATTTGACTGCGAAAAAATTACAAAAGAAATAAAATCTAAACTTGAAGGCAACCACTACAAACAAATATTCATTATCGGCCACTGCGGATACAGACAAGAACAACAAAACTATATAGAAAAACTTTTAAGTAAAACTCCTGAAAACATTCTTATAATTTTGTTATCAACATATAGCAAAAAAGAAAATATAATCTGTTTAAATGCCTGCTTTGATAATTTGGCGACAACTTTAATAACGGAAAAAATTTCAAAATTAACAGATTTACCGCTAACAATATTTTTTCCCACTTGCAACAGACATACAATTTCAAAAATGATTTATTTTACATCCGAAAATGTTGCAAAAGTGTACGTTGGAGAATGCACACCAATACTTATTAACCCTAATCTGATGTCTACTCTTAAAAAAATATATGGTATTGAAGAAATTTCTACTGTTAAAAATGACCTGTCAAAAATTATTAATTGAGATTAAACTATATTTAATATATTATAGGTGGAGTAATAGTTAATTTTGGGAGAAAAAATGCTTAATATTATAAGAGAAAGTTTTGACTTAACTAACAAATATATTATTCTTGCTACACCACTAATTTTATTTTCACTGATATCCAGTTTGTATTTAGCGTTCTCTTTGCATGGAAATATTGTTAGTATGGCGATTGCTGTCATTTTATTTTTTCTTATGCTTGGAGCATTTCTCTCCGGATGGTTTTACATGATTCTTAAATGTATCAAGTATCCGGATACCGAAGAGCCGAATCAAGTAATTAAAGAGTTTACCGAAGGTGTCGGAGAATATTTTCTTCCTGTACTCGGTATGCTTATTAAAACATTTTTTGTAGCAGTAATCTTGTTTATCATATCATACATTGCAGGAATGAAATTAATCGGAGACACCGGTATTTCATCCACAGAAATTTCTGCTGCATTAACATCTGTAGAATCACTTAAAACTTTTTTGTTATCATTATCAAATGAACAACTTATTAAAATTAACGCTTGGAATATTCTGTTATTCCTAACAATGTCTTTCACATATTTCCTTATTATGTTTTATTCTCCTGCTATGTTTTTTAAAGAAAAAAATCCGATAAAATCATTCTGGATTGCAATAAAAGATTTGTTTAGCAGACATTTTTTTAAAAATTTATTATTATTCATCTTTATTTTTATAGTTTATTCAATAATTTCTATACTAATGACCATATTTGGCGAAAATGTTTTTGCACACTTTATCTTAACTCTTTTAAATTTTTATTTCTTTGTTTTTGCAGTTGTTCTTGTATACAACTACTATTATGCAAATTTTGTAAAAATTGGTTCAAATATTGATACACGTATATAAAATAATAAAACCCGCAGCCTGTTAAAAAAAACAAACTGCGGGCTTTTGTCAGGAAAGAGAGTAGTATCAGCAAAAACTATATTTCCCTTTTCCCTTTCCTTGATTTCAGCATAATTTTATTTTATTGTCCAAACTTATATATATAAAGTTTTTTTAACAGAAAATATTGTTAAATTGTTTACAGATTGTAAACAAATTGTTACATTTATATTAGCGAATTAACTTTTAGTTTTAAGATTACTTTACTTTTAATCCTTTTTATAATACTATTTTCATGGTTTTATAGCCGGATAGGTTCGCCCTAGTTTGTTGAAAATGAAACTATGATTAGCCGAATAACAATTAAGAGGATTTACTCACTTAATCGCATATTAATCTAATCACGCACTCATTCCTCAAATGCGACTATAACTCCCGTAGTAAAATACACAGTTAAAAACAAAAGGAGAAATGAGATGTCAACAGCATCACTAATCGAATTACTTGAAGCAGGTGTACACTTCGGACACCAAACACAACATTGGAACCCAAAAATGAAACCGTATATCTACGGAGCAAGAAACGGAATTTATATTCTTGACCTTAGAAAAACTACAGGTTTATTAGATGCAGCCTATGATGCAGTTAGAGAATACGCAGCAAAAGGAAGAAACGTTCTTTTTGTAGGTACTAAAAAACAAGCTGCTGAAGTTGTTGCTCAAGAAGCAAAACGTTCGGGTGCATACTACATTAACAGAAGATGGTTAGGCGGTATGCTTACTAACTTTGAAACTATAAGAGGCAGAGTTAACAAATTAAGAGAACTTGAAGATTTTGTAAATTCAGGTCACGCTGAAAAATTACCTAAAAAAGAACAAGCTCAATTAAACAGACAAATTGCAAAGTTGAGTAAAACTTTGGGCGGTATTAAAGAAATGCGCGGTTTACCTGATATTATCTTCGTTGTAGACCAAGCAAAAGAAGATATTGCAATTGCAGAAGCTAACAAGCTTAACATTCCTGTAATCTGCTTAGCAGATACAAATGCAAATCCGGACGGCATCAACTACATTATCCCAGGTAATGATGATGCAATTCGCTCTATTCAGTTAATCACTTCTAAACTTGCTGATGCAGTTTTGGAAGGCAAACAACTTAGAGAAAATAAAGCCGCAGGACGCAAAGCAGAAGCTATTACTGCCGCTGATGCAGGGGTTTCTGAAGAAACTGCTAACGTATAATATACTTACGTGAGTCGTGAGACGTGAGTAGTGAGTCGCATATAAACATCGAATCACGAACCACAATTCACGATTCACGTTTTATAATAACCAAAAAAGGAGAACTAAAAATGAATATTACAGCTACAATGGTAAAAGAACTTCGTGATAAAACCGGCGCCGGTATGATGGATGCTAAAAAAGCTTTAGTTGAAGTTGACGGTGATATGGAAAAAGCTATGGAAGTTCTTCGCCAAAAAGGTATTGCTTCTGCTGATAAAAAGATGGGCAGAATAGCTGCTGAAGGAAGAATCGGTTCTTACGTTTCAGATTCAGTAGGTGCAATGGTTGAAGTTAACTGTGAAACAGACTTCGTTGCTAAAAATGCTGAATTTATAGAATTAACTGATTGCTTAGCTAAGAAAATTGCTGAAAGCAACCCATCTGACGTTGACTCACTTCTTTCATCTACTTGCGAAAGCTGCGGTAAGAAAATTGAAGACGTTATTAAAGAAAAAATCGCTTCAATTGGTGAAAAAATTACTGTAAGAAGATTTGTAAGATATGAAGGTAACACTTCTACTTACATCCACAACGGCAAAATAGGTGTTCTTTTATTAACAGATAACAAAGATGAAGTATTAACAAAAGATATTTGCCTACATATTGCATCTTCTGCACCTGAATTTGTTTCAAGAGCAGATATTCCTGCTTCTGTAATCGAAGAAGAAACAAGAATCGAAATGGGTAAAGAAGATCTTCAAAAGAAACCTGAACAAATCAGAGCAAAAATTGTTGAAGGACGTGTAAACAAATTGATGGCTCAAAGATGTCTGGTTGAACAACCTTTTGTTAAGAATCCTGACCAAACAATCGAACAACTTATCTCCGGTAAGTTAAATATCGTTAAATTTGATAGATTTGTTCTTGGTGAAGGTCTTGAAAAGAGAAACGACAACTTCGCTGACGAAGTTATGAGCCAATTGAAAGGCTAAGAGAACAGACATAAATAAAACTAACAAAGTAAGGTGCATCGTTTTTGATGCACCTTATTTATATCATCAATCAGTCTATAGTTTATAGGTCGGGTTAAAACCCGACCTATAAACTTAATTCAATGTCCTATTTCCCTAAAAGAACCATCAAGACAGAAATATCAGCAGGTTTTACTCCGCCTATGCGTGAAGCTTGAGCAAGATTTGTCGGTCTGATTTTTTCAAGTTTTTCTCTTGTTTCTGTTGATATGTGTTTAATTTGTGAATAATCAATATTCGCAGGAATTCTGTATTTTTCCAGCTTTTCTGATGTTTCAACTTGCGCTTCTTGACGCTTTATGTAGCCGTCATATTTGACAAGCACTTCAACTTCATCAGTAATATCTTCACTTAAGTTTAAAGATGCAGTTTCTTCATCAACTTTTCTAAACACTTCATAACTTATATTCGGACGTTTTAAAAGTTCTGCAAGTCTTATACCTCTATCGATATGTTCACCATACTGCGCTAAAACCTCATTCACTTCGCCTGATGCAGAAAGTTTTGCTTCATTCAATCTGGCAATTTCTTTTTTGATATTTTCTTGTTTTGTTAAAAATCTTTGATATTGAGCATCATCAATTAAACCTATTTTATGTCCTATTTCTGTTAATCTTTCATCTGCGTTATCCTGTCTTAATAAAAGCCTGTATTCTGAGCGTGACGTAAGCATCCTATATGGTTCTTGAATGTCTTTTGTTACAAGATCATCAATTAAAGTACCTGTATAAGAAGATGCTCTAGACAGTTCCAAAGGTTCTGAACCATTGATATAATTTACGGAATTAATGCCTGCAACTAAGCCTTGTGCCGCAGCTTCTTCATAACCGCTGGTCCCGTTAATTTGACCTGCAAAAAACAAGCCATCTATATCTTTTGACATAAGAGAGTGTTTTGTTTGAACTGCCGGAACGTAGTCATATTCTACTGCATAAGCGGGCTTTATAACATGCGCTTTTTCTAACCCCGGCAGCGAGCGTAGCATTTCGACCTGCACACATGCCGGCAAACTGGTTGAAAAGCCTTGTATATAAACTTCGTATGTATTAAGTCCTTCAGGTTCAATAAAAATATGATGGGAAGGATTTGAAGCAAATCTTACAATTTTATCCTCAATAGACGGACAATATCTTGGACCTACTCCATGAATAAGTCCCTGATACATAGGGGATTTATCCAAATTCGCACGAATTATTGCGTGAGTTTCTTCATTTGTTCTAGTTAAATAGCAAGGATATTGTTGACGGATTGGACGATTTGGCTTGAAAGAATAAAAACTGAGCTTTTCATCCCCGGGTTGAATTGTCATTTTGGAATAATCTATTGTTCTTTTATCAACACGAGCAGGTGTCCCTGTTTTAAGTTTTTTTGTAACTATTCCGTTCTCTCTTAGAGATTGAGATAAACCTATTGCGGCACGTTCGCCGAGTCTTCCACCCGAATATGCTTGAAGTCCGACATACATTTTACCTTCAAGTGAAGTTCCGGTAGTCAGAATAATAGCACGACAGGAATATTCTATCCCGTATTCATCAACCGCACCACAAATTTGCTTGTCTTTAACTTTTATATCCGTAATACAAGTTTGTTTTACCCAAATATTATCAGTATTTTCAATAATATTACGCATATAACGTGTATATTCTTTTTTATCCGATTGAGCCCTGAGAGCTCTTACCGCAGGCCCTTTTGACGAATTTAAAGTTTTCATTTGGATATAAGTTGCATCTGCAACTTCCCCCATTACCCCGCCCAATGCATCAATTTCACGAACAAGAGTAGACTTTGCAGGGCCGCCAATTGCAGGATTACAAGGCTGAAGTGCAATGTTATCAACATTTAACGTGCATAAAAGAACATTACACCCAAGACGTGCAGCTGAAATTGCTGCTTCACACCCAGCGTGACCTGCACCGACAACTATAACATCAAATTTATTCCGCATATAATCGCTTGTCATAGTGACATTATACAATAAAGGAATTCAATATTTTCCAAAATAGTAAATAAATGTTAAACTAATAATATGTTAGATATAAACACCGGAGAACAAATACAGGCTCTATATCGCCTTATTGAAGTTAAAGGCGGGAAAAGAGTTGAAAAATTCAGCTCTACCGATATAAACGAAGTAATTAATTTCCATAAAGAATTCATAAAAAAATATAGACAGGGACTTCTTATGGAAATATTGCCGGAGAAAAAAACTTACGATTGGAAAGAAAAGAAAGTTAGTTATTCTTTTGAGTAAATTATGACAAATCAAAAATACATAGCACTTGTAGATTGCGATAGTTTTTTCGTTTCTTGCGAAAGAAAACTTAATCCCGAACTCAACGGACTTCCCGTTAGCGTAGTATCCGGAGAACGGGGGTGCGTTGTATCCCGTTCAAAAGAAGCAAAATTACTTGGTGTTCCGATGGGAATTCCTCTATTTCAAGCTGTTGAAAAATATCCGGAGTGTATTTATATAAGTTCGAACCACAATTCGTACGGTAAAATTTCAAGAATGGTTATGAATATTCTCAAAAATTTTAGCCCTAATGTACAAATATATTCTATTGATGAGGCATTTGTCGATTTCACCGGTCTTACAAAACTGCACAAAAAAAATTATTTTAGACTTGCAGAAGAATTACAAAACAGGATTTTTGAAGAAGTCGGCATTCCTGTAACAATCGGCGTAAGCGCAACAAAAACTCTGGCAAAACTGGCTTCAGATAAAGCAAAAAACACAAACTCAAGAATTGCGCTTGTAGGCAAAGCCTCCATTATTCCGCTTTTAAAAAACACTGAAATTCAAGAAGTTTGGGGAGTCGGAAGAAAAATAGGAGTAAAATTAAGAGGATACGGAATAAAGACTGCATTTGATTATATTAACAGAGATGACAACTGGATTCAAAAACGCTTTGGTAAAAACGGCCTCAGCATAAAATCAGAACTATTGGGTAATATGATATCTCCCATTTCTAATGAGATTGAACTGCCAAAATCTATAAGTGACACAAAGTCTTTTTTAGAATTTTCTTCTGACATGACATTCTTAAAAAATGAACTATCAATTCATATTCATACAACATGCGCAAGGTTAAGAAGAATAAATTGCAAATGTTCTACAATAGGTCTTCTTCTGAGGACAAAAGATTTTAAAACTTATTATGAAAAGCTGCAGCTTAAAACACCTCTGGACTTTGAATTTGATATTTCAAAAGCTGCATTCAGTTTACTTGAAAAAATGTATTCAAGAGACATTTTATACCGAAGTATTGGAATTGTGCTTGAGGATTTTAAACCAAATTCAGAAGAACAGTTATCAATTTTTGAAATAAACCCGAGACGGGAACAGAATGAAAGATTAGGTAAAAGTTTGGACAAGCTTGAAGAAAAATTCGGAAAAAATATTGTTCGAACGGGATTCGTAAATAAAAATATTCCTGATAAAATTAATTCTTTTAATAATACTAGCCCTTCTTAAAAGTCCATAAATCTTTTTGGAACAAAACCAAAAAAGGAATCAATTCTAAGCGTCCCGCAATCATATCAATTATAAGTATGGTTTTTGTAATAACATCCAAATCCGCAAAACTTCCCATCGGGCCGATTACATGACCAAGTCCCGGACCTATATTTCCGACTGCGGCAACAGAACCGATTATGGCAACAACTGTATCTTGCTCGACAATCGCAATTATAAATGCAGATAAAACAATGAATGCAAAGTAGAAAGAAACAAACATCATTGTTTGATACAAAATTTCCTTAGGAACCGAATAATTTCCTATCTTTATATTATAAACTGCCTTGGGATGGAGAATTTTCATCATTTCTGATTTCATAATCTTAAATACTAAAAGCCACCTTGTAACTTTTAATCCTCCGCCTGCCGAACTTGCACAGCTTCCAAAAAGCATTATAGCAAACAATAATATTCTGCTCACATAATCCCATTTCGCATAATCTACAGAACAAAATCCTGTAGATGATACAAGAGATGCAACATTAAAAAATGAATGCACAAAACTTGCACCTGCTGCATAATGCATATTTGTAAAAAGAGAGCAAGTAAGCAAAATAGCAATTACAAATACTACTGAAAAATATACTTTGAATTCCTCATTTTTAAAGAGCAGAAACGGATTTAATTTAGACCACGCCTTATATTGTAAATTAAAGTTTGCACCTGCAAAAAACATAAAAAACGTAATAATCCACATTATTGTATGAGAATATTCCGCAATACTTGTTTGGTTAGGAGAAAATCCGCCTCCTGACAGTGATGAAAACGAATGACATAGTGCAGAAAAGCCATCCATACCGCAATATCTTAATGCAATAAACTCAACTAAAGTTAAACCCGCATAAACCTTCCATAATGCCGCCGCAGTGCTTTTAATTCTCGGAGTAAATTTTTCTTCCGTTGGACCGGGAGCTTCCGCAAAAAACAACTGCCTCCCTGCTATTGCAAATTGGGGAAGTATTGCAATAAATAAGACTATAATTCCCATACCGCCAAGCCATTGAGTAAACGAGCGCCAGAAAAACATTGCATGCGGATAATCAAAAGTTGTAAGCGTTGTTGCACCTGTAGTTGTAATACCGGAAACCGCTTCAAACAAAGCATTTACAGGAGTTAGTCCAAAAAATAAATACGGTATTGATGCAAATATTGCTGCAAAAAACCAACAAAATGTAACAACACACAAACCTTCTGATTTTCTTATATCATTAATAGATTTTATTTGTTCAGTACCTTTAATCGTTTTTCTTATTGTAATTGAAATAAGCATTGCAGTTGCCGCCGTAACCACAAACGGCATTATGGCAGTTGTTTCATGATAAAATAAAGCCACTACTATCGGAAATATCATAACAATACTGAAATACATTATCGCAAGGCTGAAAGTATACGCTAAATAAGTTAATCTCATTTAATTTCCTCAAAGAATTTTTTAATTTCGGGCGCATTTTCACTTGTTGTAAAAATAATCAGACTGTCACCATTTGTTATTTCGGTCATACCGTTTGGAATTATAATTCTGTTTCTGCGCTGAATTACCCCAACAATTGCCTTTGCAGGAAGCTTCAAATCCATTAATTTACAAGGCTCGTATTTTTCAGGCAGAACTATATCCAAAACTTCACCTTTGCCTTGCTCAACCGTTGCCAAAATTCCGATATTTGTATCTTTAATACTGTTTCTAATTTCATTTAATGCTGTAGTTTTAGAAGATATCGCAATATCAATTCCTACCTGTTCAAATAGTGATACATTTGTACTTTTTGAAACTCTTGAAATAACTTTTTTTGCGCCCAAATGCTTTACGAGAAGCGAACACAAAAGATTTTTTTCATCATTATTAGTTACACTCACTACAACATCAGAAGATGCAATATCTTCTTCGTTTAACAGCTCCAAGTCTGTTCCGTCACCATGAATTACTAAAACATCATTCAATTCATGGGAAAGAAAATCACATCTGTCTTCATCACGCTCAATTACTTTAATTTTTAATTTTAAGTTTTCCAAACTTTTTGCCAGCTTCAATCCCACATTACCGCCACCTATTATGGTTACGTATTTTACAAACTCTTTTTCATGGAAGAATTTACCTGCAAGTATATTTAAAGAATGAGAAAGTCCCATAAATATAACTTTGTCATCTTCATGCAAAGATGTGTTGCCGTTTGGAATAAATAATTCTCCATTTCTTGTAATTCCGACAATAATGGTATCTTTAGGAAACTCGCAGTTTTTAAGCATACAGTTTATAAGAACAGAGTTCTTTCCTATTTTGTATTCCAAAAGTCTTGCTCTGCCGCCTGCAAAATTTTCAACATCGAGGGCTTTTGCAACAGTAATAATCCTGAATATTTCCTGAGTTAAAAGTTCTTCAGGCCAAATTACATTATCAATATAAAAATCTGAATTATACTCTGCATCTTTTGTTATGCTTAGTGAGGATTTATACTCCTCTTTTCGAACAAAACAGATTGTCTTTGCATTGCTGGTTCTTTTTACGGTTAAACAAGCCACTATATTTAATTCATCCGAATCATTGCAAGCTATGAAAACATCCGCATCTTTAATTCTCGCCTGCTTTAATACATCAATACTTGATGCATTTCCGGATATAAATTCAACATCCAGTTTATTAAAAGAATCTATTTTATTTTTCTCGTCATCAATCACAGTTATATCATTGTCAGTATAAAATCCTGAAGCAATCATAAAACCGATTTCATTTGCACCAAAAATTATAATTTTCATAGCTTAATTTAACCCCAAATTTATAAATAAGTCAATTTTGGCAATATTCATCAGACTCATTTGTAAAGTCTAAATTTTATGCTAAAATTTGACTATGATAAACAAAGTTTCAACCGTACTTGAATGTTCAAGAATATTTTCACTGCCTATGACAATAATGTCCTGGATTGTTGTATTCACTTATGCAGCATTAGGCTCCGGAAACATTGGATACGGTTTGGTTGCACTAATCGGAATCTGTTTGGCTCACCTCGGAGCAAATGTTTTAGATGATTATTTTGACTACAAAGCACTTATAAAACAAGTTGATTTTGATAAAAAAGAATATTTAAGAAACACACAAAAAACAAAATGCCGATATATTATTTCCGGTGTTGTTAAAGAATGGGAAGTTCTTGCTGTTGCATCGGTTTATCTTGGAATTGCAGGCATTATAGGTTTATTTTTCTTTTTTAAATGCGGAATATATGTACTTTACTTTGGATTAATCGGAGGAATTATAACATTAGCATATTCATTTTTATCAAAAATAAGACTGTCTGAAATTGCTATTGCAATTGCGTATGGTCCGGCACTATTTGGCGGAGTTTATTATGTGATGACAAAAACGGTTCCATGGGAAATATTTTTGCTGTCAATTCCTACAATGCTAATGACAGTAATATTATTATACATTCATACAGTAATGGATTTTGACTACGACATAAAAGAAGGACACTATACCGTTGCAAATTCATTTGACTCTCAACTTGATTCGCTTATTGTACTTAAAATACTGCTAATTGCAGCATATATTTCACCCATATTGCTTTGCATATTTGATATTGCAGACTGGCAAGTATTTTTAACATACCTTACAATTCCCCTTGCAATTGATTTATATAAATCAATGATAGATTTTTCAACAGATTCATCCACAATTCCTGAACATAAGTGGTTTCATTTTCCAATGGAAAATATGGAAATGTTCAGAAAAATGGGAGCAGAGGCTTTTATGGTAAGAATGTACCAATCAAGAAACTTGATGGGATATTTTGCAATTGCTCTTACTGTTGCTCTGCTTCTTGAAAACATATAATAAAACACTAAATAAAATGTATGATTTTTTGCAGCCTTTTCCTCTAAACAGATGATTTTTATTTTTCTTAAATATTAATTTTTGTAAAGATAATATATAATGTTATTAGGAAAATTGACTTTTAGTACTATTCCATTAAAAAGAGAGATGAGAGGGTTAATCCTCTCACCCCTAACCCCTCTCCCACAAGGGGCGAGGGGAAGAATTTAAATAGGAGATACCGCTATGGGTATGGCAGCATCACAGGCAAGATACTTAGCACTTGTCGCACGAAAATCAAATTGCGAATATGAAGGACAACAGATTAATCAGGCAAGACTCGCTCTTTCCAACCAATCTGCAAATTTGTTCAACCAAATGCTTGGCCTGAGTGTGCCGGTACCACCAAGCACAAGCGATTATACGAAGAAACAATATTCCTTTACTGACGGTGTAAATAATGCCGTAATTGAAACTTGGCACCAGCTTGCACAACCTGACAGTGAAGGTTACAACTATGTCGTTGATTATTACTACAACGCAGAAGAATTCCACGGTTCTCAAAAGAAAATGAACGACCCGCAAGTACAATTCTCTCTGCCGAATGTTGCTATTTCAAGTGATTACTCAATACAAGTTGCTAATATTCAAGCAAAATTAAAAGAAATAGAAGAACTTAAAAAAGCCCATGAAACTGCTAAAACTGAATACAGTCAGTTGTACAATAACTCCAAAAAAATAAGTACATACCAAGATAGAGATACTTATATTGATATTCAAAAATATGTTAAGTCAGAGGATGGAAACACATATACTATCACAAGAGCGCAAACAGAAACCGATGATGACGGAAATGTATATGAATTATGGGGAAATGACAGTGATAGTACAATTTACAAAAACATAAAAGACAAAAAATTCTATACAAAAAATGATGACGGTACATATACAGCATATACAGGTAGCACTGATGGTTATACACTTCAAACAGAAGATATTACATTCACTAAATATGATAGTACCGCAGAAGGCTTACCTGAAGGCATTGCTGATGCAATAAACGTATTAAAAGAATGCGATTCAAGTATTAAACCTGAAGATATATTCTACACTTCGGACGGTACATTAGTACTAAAATCCGATATAGAAAAACTTGTTGGCGGAGGAGAAGGTACCGGAACGATGACATATCTTCCCGCATATCACATAACAGGCGACAGTGACACAGAAGGCGGGTGGCGCTCTACATCATCTGTTGCAAATGAACTTGAAACATTAAGAGCAGAACAAATCAGTGCGCAATCCGCCCTTGATTTAGCGGAAGCACAATATAAATTAATGAATGTTCCCGAATATATAGGTAATACTAAATTAACAGCACTAACAGAACTAACTGAATCTCAAATATCTGCAATTAAACAAATTATCGCTGATATGAAAGAACAGGATGTGAATACAAACTTTACCAATTACTTTAACCCTGATACAAATGAATATTCAGGCGGCATATATTCGTTTACATTGAACGGTGTAACATATTATACAACTTATGATGATTTGGCTGAATCTTATATTAACGGAACAGGCATCAATAATATTGATGACCAGCCAAAATTAGCATATTATACAGCGGGTTATATAACTCAAAAAGTTACAAAACAAGAAAAAGCAATTCTTGAAACAGATTCATCCGGTCGATTCACATCAATAAGACTCGGTGATGATACAATCAAATATACATTAAATGTAGAAACAATAACTGATGATGCAGCATATCAAGATGCAATGAACCAATACTATTATGATAATGCAAAATACGACAAAATGGTTCAGGATATTAATGCTAAAACATCTCTTATACAACAAGAAGACAGAACACTTGAATTAAGACTAAAACAACTTGATACAGAGCAAAATGCATTATCAACAGAAATTGATGCGGTTGCAAAAGTTGTTAAAGATAACGTTGAAAAATCATTCAAAACATTCAGCGGATAGTATAACTAACCCCCTCGCCCTGCGGGAGAGGGTGGGGGTGAGGGGGCATACTGGACACAACATTCTCTCCAAAGAAACAATAAAATATAAAATAATCTGGTGGACATTTCACCTCTAACAACATTCTTTCAAACCTGTAAGTCAAACCTGCAAGAATGGAAGAAAAGTGCAAAACCTCTCATCAAGAAGAGGGGGAAGGATTTTTATGTCTTACAAAAATGACGGATACCTCGTAATAGCAAACAGATTCGGCGCAGCATCGTCTGACGCCAAAGTAATGTTATTTGAAACATACGACAGATTAAGAGACTTAACTGTTGCAGGCTCAGGAAGTTCAGGAACAGGTTTTGAAGCTGCCGGAGGATTTTTGTATCAATTAGCAAGCTTATTTGCACCTTCCGCTTTTATGACAACACTTGGCGGAACAAAAGCAATGAATATTCCCGGAACTTCATACTGGAATCAATATACAGGCGGAACAGGCGGAACGACAGGAACTTATTCATCATTCGGAGTTAACAGTTTAGGTAATTATTCCGGATTCCCAAGCGGATATGCTGCAAATCTCGGATATCGTTCAAGTGGTTTCACAACAGGTGGAGCCTCAGGAATATTTGATTTGATAAACGGATTTGGTTCTTCAAACGGACAAGCAACAGGATTTGCTTCAGGTATCGGAAGTATCGCTGATATTGCAAGTACAGCAGCATACGGAATTGGCACTGCTAATGGCTACGGAATCGGGGCAAAAAATATTTTGATGCCTCTTGCAGGAATCATCTCAGGTTGGGGTGGCATTATGACAGCAGCAGCACCTTATTTAGGAGAATTTGGTTTGCCTGCCGTTGTTATGGGAAACTTAATGCAAGGTACAACATCCGCAGCGCTTTCTGCTTATCAAACTGTTTCAAGTAACATAGTTGCAAATGCAGATACAATTCTTTCTCAAAAAGTTGCAAATATAGAAACTGTTTGTAAAATGCTTGATACACAAAGTGATGTTGTAAGAAAAATGCTCAAAGATGATATTGAATCTGCAAGCAAAGACATTCAAGATATGGGCAGTTAGGTTTAATTTTATAAAAATGAATAATGTTATATTCTTAAGAAAAATGTTAGAAAAATTGTTAAATAATGAAGTTATTGGTACGATAATTTCATTTGTAAATTTTTGTAACGAATACAGGTATTATCAGAGAAAAGGGCTAAAGTTTTTAAAAAAAATGCCGTTAAATAAAGTAGATGTCAATGAGCATCAATTCGGGCAAATTGTAGTAAAAGCAGACAAATGAATAAAATGTTAACAATTGTAACAAAACAACATAAAAACAGGCAATTATTCAGAGTTACATGTTTTATAATACATGTAGGCTTAGAATGCATAGGAGAAAAAACTTATGCGTGAAGAACTACAAGATAATATAAAACGGTTAGTGAATTTTCTGAATTTTACCCGCTCGTTTTTTAAGCGAAAAAATCCGTTTAAGGCGCTGGCTGTTAGTTTATTATCAAGCCTGAAGGACATGTTAACAATCAGACAAAAACTGAAGATGGCAAAGTACAGAGTTACATACCATCAACACCAACTCCACAAAATGGAAAGCTTGATTGCAGAAAGCAATGAACACACATTCCTGAAAGGCAAAAACTTAAACGAAACAAGATAAAGGGAACCGATTATGGGATTAATTGCCTCAAGTTTCAGAATGATGTACCTAACAGCGTACAAAATTTCTTTAGAATCAAAGATTCAGTGGATTGCATCTGCGAAGATGGAACTCGTTGCTTCAGCAGACGAGATAATGGCACTTGGTAACGACTTGGATCCGGAAAATCCGGCAGTCAAACAACTGGAGGCCCGAAGGGACAAGTTAACAGTTTTAGAAAAGAAACTTGACTTGCAAATGCAAGAATACCAGAACAGATTAAAAATGGTCGATGCAGAGCTTCAATCAGCTCAAGGAGCAGTAGACAAAGCAATAGAAAAGTCTTTTACATATAATTTTTAACAACATAAAATGATTAGCAATAAAAAAGACGGACATTAAATCCGTCTTTTTCATTTTTATATGAAACAAAATTTTTTACAAATGTTAACATTAACCACCTCTCCATTTGATATTTCGCCACTTTATGTGTATAATCTATTAAGTGTAAATTTTACAATATAGGAAATAAAAATGGCGCTTAATTTTCAAGATTTAATTCTCAATTTATCAAGGTTTTGGTCTGATTACGGTTGCATTATTCAACAGCCCTATGATATAGAAAAAGGGGCTTCAACAATGAATCCTGCAACTTTTTTAAGAGCGTTAGGACCTGAACCATGGCAGACAGCAATGGTTGAACCGTGCAGAAGACCGACTGACGCAAGATACGGAGAAAACCCGAACCGTTTGGGACATTATTTTCAATATCAAGTTATATTAAAGCCATCTCCGGATAATGCTCAAGAATTATATTTAAAAAGCCTTGAAGCTATGGGAATAGACTTGAGCAAACACGATGTAAGATTTGTTGAAGATAATTGGGAATCTCCAACGCTTGGTGCTGCCGGTGTAGGCTGGGAAGTTTGGCTTGACGGAATGGAAATTACACAATTTACATATTTCCAACAAGTTGGCGGTTTGGAAGTTAAGCCTGTCGCTTTGGAAATCACATACGGTTTGGAAAGAATCGCTATGTATATTCAAAACAAAGAATCAGTTTTTGATATTATGTGGAACAACACACTAAAATACGGTGACATTTACCTACAGAACGAAATTGAACAATCAAAGTATAATTTTGAGTATTCTGATGCAGAAAGATTATTCTCATTATTTGACGCATATCAAAAAGAAGTTGATAATTGTGTTAATGCAGAACTCGTATTACCTGCTTATGATTACGTTTTAAAATGTTCTCATACATTCAATTTACTTGATGCAAGGGGCGTAATATCTAAAGATGAACGTATAAACTTCATAAACAGAGTGAGAACAATGGCATCTGCAGTTGCAAAACTTTATGTGGAACAGAGAGAAAAACTCGGTTTCCCTTTATGTAAATAATTTAATTATGGCGACTCGCAAATAGTGGGTTGTGAACCGAATTAGACACTACGATTCACAGCTTACGTATCACAACTTTTGAAAGGAAAAAATGGCGCTAACTGAAATATTAAAAAAAATGGTAACAAGAAAAAATCCTGACGATGCTCTTGCCGGTGCTGCAAAAGGCGGCTTAGAGAAAACATTAGGAGCTTGGGACTTAATTATTCTTGGTGTCGGTGCAATTATAGGTTCCGGAATTTTTGCAGTAGTCGGAACTGCAGCGGCAGGCGAAAGCGGTGCAGGGCCGGCACTTATGATTTCAATGGTAATTGCGGCAATTGCATGCGTTTTTTCGGCATTATGCTACAGTGAATTCGCAACAATGATTCCTGTTGCAGGCGGAGCCTATACATATACATTTGCAACATTGGGAGAATTCACAGCATGGCTTGTCGGTTGGGTATTAATGCTTGAATACGCAATAGGTTTCATTGCGGTTGCTTGCGCTTGGTCAAACCATTTTATGCAATTTCTGAAAGGTTTCGGACATATATTACCCGCATGCGTTACGAATCCTCCGGTTTGGCTTGTTAGCGATTTTCGCTCTGCAGTAAATTCTCTAACATCTCAAGGCATTGATTACCATAGCGCTATACCCTATATCTGCGGAATTCCGTTCTGTATAAATCTTCCTGCAATTGCTATTGTTGCACTCATTACTGCAATTTTAGTAAGAGGAACAAAAGACTCTACAAAAATGGCAGCCATAATGGTGGCGGTTAAGTTAGGTGTTATTGGTCTATTTATTCTTGCAGGAGCGTTCTTTATAAAGCCTGAAAACTGGACTCCTTTTGCGCCAAACGGTTTTGAGGGTATATTTATGGGTGCATTTATAATATTTTTTGCATACATTGGATTTGATGCTCTTGCAACTGCTGCTGAAGAATGTAAGAATCCTCAAAAAGATTTACCAATCGGTATTATTGGTTCTTTATTTATAACAACAGTCGTTTATGTACTTGTAGCACTTGTCCTCACAGGATTACAGCCGTCAAGCGGAGTTGCAATACCCGAAGGATTTTTAAAAGCACCGATGGCGTACGCAATGACTGCTGTCGGACAAAATTGGGTAGCAGGATTAATTTCAATAGGTTCTCTTGCCGGCCTGACTTCAGTATTGCTGGTTCTGGAAATGGCGGCCACTAGAATACTGTTTGCAATGAGCAGGGACAATTTTTTACCGCAATCATTCCAAAAACTTCACCCAAAGTTTTGCACACCTCATTTGCTAACTTGGGCAGTAGGAATTGTAGCGGTTTTTGGGACGCTTACATTAGATTTAAATGTTGCCGCATCGCTTTGTAACTTTGGAACATTCACATCATTCATAATTGTATGCGTTGCAATTTTAATATTAAGAAAAATAGATCCTGAAAGACCACGTCCGTTCAGAGTTCCTTTCTGTCCTTGGTTTCCGATATTGGGAATCGTCTGCTGCGGCGGGTTAATGATATTTTCAATGGTTATTGCAAAAGGCGAATCCGCTAAATTATCAACAGAACTATTTATCGCCTGGGTTATAATGGGTGCACTTATTTATGCCTCATATGGATACAGAAAAAACAGAGCTGCTGAAAAATCAGGCTCTTTAGATAATAATCAAGAAAAAGTCGAAAGTTTAGCAAAATAATTTTAGTCGAAAATAAAGAAATAATAGGAAAATGGAAGTAAAAACAATATTAAAAAATTTAATCAAATGCAAAAGTCCGCAAGAATTAATTGACGAAGGTACAAATTCCGGACTAAAAAAAACTCTGAATGCATTTGACTTAATAATACTTGGAATAGGTGCCGTTGTAGGGACCGGTATATTTACAATTATAGGAAGCGCAATCGTAGGAAGTGCAGACGGTCCCGGTGCAGGTTCTGCAATCGTAATTTCAATGATACTGGCCGCAATTGCAAGCGTATTTTCAGCTCTTTCGTACTCTGAAATTGCATCAATGATTCCCGTTGCAGGTAGCGCATACACATACACGTATGCGACAATGGGGGAATTTATGGCTTGGATGGTCGGTTGGATATTAATGCTTGAATATGCAATCGGAAATATTACGGTTGCGAGTGCGTGGACAGGATATTTTGTCCAGTTTTTAAAAGGGTTTAAGCATATATTACCGGCATTTATAGTTAATTGCCCTCTGTGGTTAAGAAATGACTACCGTACGATGTACGAAATTTGTAATAAATACGGATGGAACGTTCACGATAAAATGCCGTTTTTACAGCTTCCGTTTGGTATAGAGATACCGTTTGCAATCAATATTCCTGCTATTGCAATTGTTTTAGTTTTAACAATTTTGCTTATAAAAGGGATTAAGGAATCCACAAAAGTCGCAACAATAATGGTTGGCGTAAATATGTTCATTATTTTGTCCTTCATTGTAGTCGGCTCTTTCTATGTCAAGCCTGAAAATTGGGTTCCGTTTGCGCCAAACGGAATCGAAGGAATTTTTACAGGAGCTTTTGTAATATTTTTTGCATATATCGGGTTTGATGCAGTTTCGACTGCTGCAGAGGAAACAAAAAATCCGCAGAAGGACTTACCTATAGCTATTATGGGAACACTTACAATCTGTACGATTTTGTATGTCTGCGCTGCTCTGGTATTAACCGGCGTAATTCCTTTAAATGCAATTGATACACAAGCACCTTTAGCGCATGCCATGAGATATTTGAACATAAATTGGTATGCCGGCTTGATTTCTGTCGGTGCACTTTGTGCTCTTACATCGGTTCTTCTTATTTATCAACTCGGCACAACAAGAATTTTATTTGCTATGAGCAGAGATAGTTTCCTTCCAAAATCATTAAATGTAATCCATGAAAAGTATAAGACTCCGCATGTTATGACATGGTTATCAGGAATTATTGTAATTATATGTGCACTGTTTATGGATTTAAATTTATCGGCAGAGCTTTGTAATTTCGGGACATTTACTTCGTTTATAATCATTTGTATTGCAGTACTTATATTAAGAAAGACTGAACCAAACAGAGAGCGTCCGTTTAAAGTTCCTTTCTGTCCTTGGTTTCCGATACTTGGAATTTTGACATGCCTTGCTCTTATGTATTGCAAATTCAGTGCCAAAGCGACTTCTGCGCTTTATTTCATCGTGTGGCTTGTTATAGGCGTAGTTATTTATGCTGCATACAGTTATAAATCAAAAAGATTGGAAGAAGAGGGCAATAATTAAGTTTAACTCTTATATTTATTATGGCCGTGATATAATATTTATAAGAAACGTTTAGCGAGGAGTATTTTTATAATGACTGGAAATTTTATACCGTTGAAAATAGCTGGGGTAGGTTATTCTGTTCCAAAAACCGTAATAACAAACGAAGATTTAACAAAATTATATGAAACTTCTGATGAGTGGATTTATACAAGAACCGGTATAAAAGAAAGACGAGTAGTTTCCGGGAATGAAACTGCAATTGATTTAGGATTAGATGCTGCCAAAAAAGCCATCGAAAAATCAGGTATAGATGTTAATTCCATAGACTGCATTATAGGTGCAGCATCAGCTCCGCCACAGCTATATCCAACACTTGCATGTACAATGCAAGACAGACTTGGAATAAAAAAACACATCCCCGCATTTGATTTGACAGCAGCATGTACCGGTTTAATATATGCTCTTCAGGTAGCAAGAGGATTTATAGGTACAGGAGTGTATAAAACAATACTTATTGTTGCTGCGGATAATAATTCAAAAATTACTGATTGGTCTGACAGAAGTACTTCAATTCTGTTTGGAGACGGTGCGGGAGCTATGGTAGTAACCGCATCGGAAGACGGAATTGATGATATTTTATCAATTGATATAAGTGCAAATGGTTCAATCGGTCAAATGATTCAAACGAACATGCCTTCACAATGTTGCCCGCTGGTTGAACAAGCAGATGCAATCGGTTCCGGTAAAATCATTATGGATGGTAAGGAAGTTTATAAATTTGCAGTTACAACAGTTCCGAGATATGTTGAACATTGTATTGAACTATCCGGAAAAACAGCGGAAGAAATCGATTACTTAATACCACATCAGGCAAACCAAAGAATTATTGAAGCAATCCAAAACAGACTTAAATATTCTGATGATAAAGTAATTTCAAATATTAAATATTATGGGAATACTTCTGCAGCATCTATTCCTATTGCACTTGCAGAAGGTGTTGAACAAGGAAAAATAAAACTTGGCTCTACTGCAGTATTATGCGGCTTTGGTGAAGGCATGACATGGGGCGGAGCCGTAGTTAGACTAAGAAAAGGCATATGCTAAAAGGAGAACTTTAATATGACAAATAAAATAGCATTCATATTTCCGGGGCAAGGTTCACAATCTGTAGGAATGGGAAAAGATATATATGACAAGTTTGTATCTGCAAAGAATATTTATGATACTGCGGATAGAGTTTTAAATAAATCAATAACAAAACTTTGCTTTGACGGACCTGAAGAAGATTTAAAATTAACCGTAAATACTCAGCCTTGTATTGTAACAACTTCCATTGCCATGATGGAAGCATTACGTTCCGAGCTTAATATTAAGCCAGACTACACAGCAGGACACAGTTTGGGAGAATATTGTGCTTTATATACCGCAGGAGTTATGGATTTGGAAAACACATTAAAGCTCATACAAAAGCGTGCAGACTTAATGGGCGCAACAAAAGGCGGAAGCATGGCTGCAATACTTAACGCATCAGAAGATGTTATCAAGGCAGGTTTAGAAGAAGGTAGAAAAGTCGGTTATGTTGATATTGCAAATTATAATTCTCCTGTCCAAGTCGTAATTACCGGAGATGATAATGCTGTTAAAATAGCAGGAGATTATATATTGGCTAATGGAGCCAGAAGAGTTGTTCCTCTTGCAGTATCAGGAGCTTTTCACTCAAAATTTATGCAGGAAGCAGGCGCAATTTTTGCAGAATTTATTGAAGATGCAGAACTCAATGATTCATCAATACCTGTAATTACAAATGTTGATGCTCAAGCAACATCATCAGCGGAAGATTTTAGAAATAAAATGCCTAAACAGATATACTCTTCAGTTCATTGGACACAAACAATACAAAAAATGGCAGAAGACGGCGTTGATACATTTATAGAAATCGGCCCGGGGAAAGTATTAGCAGGCTTAAATAAAAAAATTGTTCCTGATGCAAGTGTATACAACGTTTTTGATATAAATTCATTAGAATCCACTATAGAAGCATTAAAAAGTTCACTTGCAAGTGTGTAATAATCTTTAATAAAAGAGATTCTGTAAATGAGAAAAAAAATGTTAATTATTTTATTCACGTTTATTCTTGTAACAACATCAGTTTTTGCATTTGCAGGAACCGGCACAAAATATCGTAAACATACACTTCCTTATAAATACGACCCGTATTTTATATATAACTTTGAGAATTGTATAAAATCAGATTATGTCGATTGGGACGGAACTTATAAATACTTAATTTTAGGTAAAGAAAATAACAGATGTCACTATAAAACACAATACAACCCTTGGCTCAGAACCAACAAGAATGAGTGGCAAGATTTTAAAGAATGCTATTTTAACGAAAATCAATTATACGAACTTTCTAACGCTTTAAAAGAAGAAGGATATAAAAAAGAATTAGAAATAAGCACGTACAATATAAGTATATATAAAATCACAGGAACAAGAGTTGAATTTCTGCTTACCTCATATGAACAAGGCGGAGCATGCAGACTAATCAAAAAGAAAACCGCAAAAAGATAATTATTTAAAACAAGGCAATTTTTATTCATAAAAATACTTTACATATATATGGGATTTTTGGGATTTAATAGTTTTTATACGTTGCCTTATTTTAACTATTCTTTTATGCCATTTACACAAATGACAGGAAACTTCTTTGTGCCATCATTCAATATCTTTAATCCTAATTGTACACCTTTTTCATTTTTTTCAAATATCAATCCATTCTGGCAAATGCCTTTTCCAACATTTAATTTTAATACATATTTAAAAAATCCAATCTATAAACCTAATAATAACAATTCAATATCCCGGGACAAAACTCAAAATACACAAAACTATAGTTCTGATAAGGGAAAAGGAATGATAGACTATGCCCAACAATTTGTTAATAAATCATCCTCCCAAATGTCACAAATAATGCGTGGAAAAGGTTATTCATTCCACCCGGGAGTTTGGTGTGCAGACTTTGTAAGTTTTATAACAGGTACTTACCTTGGTCAAGGAATGCCGGATTGGTATAAAAATATATACAACAAATCATGGGTGGGTAATGTTCTAAAAGCCGCAAGACCATTAGGCAAAGTTGTGGCAGAAAGAAAGAGCAAAAACGAAGATATAGATTTTTCCAAGGCACGCCCCGGAGATATAATCATATTTGATTGGCAAGGAGATAGCTACAGCACACACAATGATGATAAGACTGACCATATTGGATTAGTTAAAGAAGTTAATGGCAATAGTATAGTGACAATCGAAGGAAATAACGGAGGTAAGGTATCAGAAATCACATATTCACCAAACGGAAATAGCTGTTATTCAAATACTCGCTCAATTCATTCAATTATTCGCACAGCATAATTCACTCAAATCATTAAATATTAGTTCAAATTGAACTAACTTTTTAACTTTTTGTGTTACAATCTTCTTATGGGATAGAATAATTGTTGAGAAAATTCTCTCAATACTAATAATAAGGAGAAAGGTTTATGACAGAAAGAAAAATTGCTTTAATTACAGGCGGTTCTCGCGGTATCGGATTTAGCTGTGCCAAGGAACTTGCTAAGAATGGCTGCGACATTATTATTAATGACATTTGCGAACCGGAAAAAGCTCAACCGGCTTTAGATGAGATTAAGGCACTTGGTGCAAATGCTTATTTCTACCAATTTGATGTATCAAATGATGAACAGGTTCAAGCTGCAGTTGAAAAAATGATTGCAGAACACGGAAAAATTGATATTTTATTAAACAATGCAGGTATTACAAAAGACGGTTTATTCATAAGAATGGACGCTGAACAATGGGAAAGAGTTATAAAAATTAACCTCGGAAGTGCTTATTATGTTACACATGCCGTTATTAAACACATGATGAAAGCACGCCAAGGTTCAATTATTAATATGTCTTCAGTTGTCGGACTTCACGGAAACGCAGGTCAAGCAAACTATTCGGCATCAAAAGCAGGTCTTATCGGTTTAACTAAGACTCTTGCTAAAGAATTTGGTTCAAGAAATATTCGTGTTAATGCGGTTTGCCCCGGATTTATTCAAACTGCAATGACAGCAGACCTTGGAAATACTGATGAATATATGAAACTTATTCCGATGAGAAGACTCGGAACACCTGAAGATATTGCAAAGGTTGTTAAGTTCCTTGCTCTTGATACTGACTACGTGACAGGACAAGCAATTGAAGTATCAGGCGGCTTGATAATTTAAAGAACTGTAACAATTTATTAACTTAATTGCAAAATTATCTTTAAATAGTATAATTTAGGAGAATAGTGTATTACACATAAAATAAGAGGAAGAAAACATGAGTACATTAGAAAAAGTAAAAAAAGTTGTAGTTGACCAATTAAGCTGCGATGAAGCTTTAGTAACTCCTGAAGCTAGCTTTACAGCAGACTTGGGCGCTGATTCTTTAGATACAGTAGAATTAGTTATGGCTTTTGAAGAAGAATTCGGTTGCGAAATTCCTGATGAAGAAGCTGAAAAAATTCAAACTGTTCAAGATGCAGTTAACTACATTGAAGCTCACTCATAATTGAATTTACGAGTATAATAGTTTAGTTAGCGGGTGGAGGTATTACTTTCACTCGCTTTTAAATTGGTGCCGGTTAACACCTTACCGATTACAACATTCTTTCAAACCTGTAAGTTAAACGTGCAGGGATGGAAGAAAAGAGCAAAGCCTCTTCTCAAGAAGAGGGGGGAAAGAATACGAGGAAATATAAATGACAAAAAGAAGAGTAGTTATAACAGGCTTGGGCGCAGTTACACCTTGCGGAGTAGGAATTAAAAATTTTTGGAATTCAATGCTTGAAGGGAAAAGCGGAGTTTCTACAATTGAGAATATGCCGCTTGAAGGTCATACGGTAACTATTGCCGCAGAAATAAAAAATACTGATTTTAATCCTGAAGATTATATTGACCCTAAAGAAGCAAAAAGAATGGATAGATTTACTCAATTTGCAGTTGTTGCTGCTGATGAAGCCATAGCAGATTCAGGAATTGATAATGCAAACATTGATCCGTACAGAATCGGTGTAATAGTAAGCTCAGCAGCAGGCGGTTTTAATACTTTTGAGAAAAACCACATTGCAATGATTGAAAAAGGGCCAACAAAAGCTTCTCCGTTTACTGTTCCTATGCTTATTGTAGATATGGCATCAGGAAGAATTTCAATGAAACACGGATATAAAGGACTCAACAAAGCTGTTGTATCAGCTTGCGCAACAGGAACACACTCCGTCGGAGATGCATTCAGAAGCATTCAATACGGGGACGCAGATGTTGTTGTTGCTGGCGGCTGCGAAGCAACAATCTCAACTCTTGGAATTGGCGCATTCACTTCATGCAGAGCGCTATCAAAAAGGAATGATGAACCTAAAAAAGCATCAAGACCTTATGACAAAGACAGAGACGGTTTTGTAATGGGCGAAGGTGCAGGAGTTCTGGTACTGGAAGAATATGAACACGCTAAAAAACGTGGTGCTAAAATTTATGCAGAAATCGTCGGTTACGGACAAACTGCAGACGCACACGACATTGTTGCTCCTGACCCTGAAGGAAAAGGCGCACTAAAAGCAATGGAATTTGCTCTTGCCGATGCAGAAATGAAACCGGAAGAAATTGACTACATTAACCCTCACGGTACAAGTACAGGACTTGGTGATATTGCAGAATCTCAAGCAATTGCGCAAATTTTTGGAGACCAAAAAGTTAATCCGAATCTTCTGGTAAGTTCCACAAAGAGTATGCACGGACATATGCTTGGTGCAACAGGTGCCGTTGAGGCTATAGTTTGTGTAAAAACAATAACTGACGGAGTTGTTCCTCCTACTATAAACCTTGATAATCAAGATGAACATGTTGCTGATTTGGATTATGTTCCGCACAAAAAGAGAGAAAAGAAAGTCCACGCAGCACTTTCTAACTCGTTCGGTTTTGGCGGACACAACGCAACGTTGATATTTAAAGAAGTTAAATAAAAAAAGTTAATAAAAACAAGTCGGAGGCAATGCCTCTGACTTGTTTTTTTATGCTATTATCGTGCAAAAAATTGCACCTTACTAGCTAAAGCGGATTAAATTCTCTTATCTCTCCATTATAAGAAGAGCCTGGATCCATCTTAGCAGTTTTTAGAACACCATCCTGCCTAATGTAGGTGACGTAAACTTCGCCATTAACGTTAGTTCTAATAAAATCACCTTTTTTGCCATATTTTAATAAATCAGATAAGGTAGTAAATTGTCTTCGATTCTCCGTATCCGATTCTTGATTTTCATCAACTCTTTCGCCAACTTGATTTTCATCAACTCTTTCGCCAACTTGATTTTTAGCATTGTCAATCATGTCTGCAACTTTGCCATCAGGTAATTTTGTAGCATCTGTGTTTCCGGCACGACCTGTCGGTTTAGTTCCTTCGTCTGGTTTTGGTTCCGGTTTTCTTGGTTTAATCTCTGCTGCTTTAAAATTAGGAATGTTTCTGTTTACTTGCATAATTTTGTTTCCTTTCTTTTTTGTACATAATACTAACTGATATAAACTTTTACTTTTTTCTTTGGTTTAATTTCCCGTTTATTTACCCCATTTACCCCT
>JAFVAR010000015.1 GCA_017480425.1 bacterium
CATGCCCATATTAAGTTGTCAAAAGGTCTTTCGACCTTGAGCGTGTCTACCCCTCTCGAAAACGTGACATTTAGTCACCTTTTCTCGGCAGAGTACCACATGCCCTTGCATCTGTTTAAGCAAGTCTAAACAATCTATATCATTTACCCCTGCACATATTTAATTGTCAAAAGGCCTAACGGCCTTGAGCGTGTCTACCCCTCTCGAAAACGTGACATTTAGTCACCTTTTCTCGGCAGAGTACCACATGCCCTTGCATCTGTCTTGGCAAGCCTAAATAAGCTAAATTTATTTACCCCTGCCCTTGCATCTGTCTTGGCAAGTCTAAATAAGCTAAATTTATTTACCCCTGCCCGTCTTTAATTGTCAAATGAACTCTATAACTATACCAAGACCAAAGCTTGTTGTCAAATTAAATTTGTTTTTTTAACTTAGCTCTTAGTATAGCTGCATAATCTTTAAACTCTTTGTTTTGGTTTGTTTTTCCATAGTTTGATGAATGAATTCTACGCATAGTTGAAACGAAATCAATCTTTTTTATTTTTAATCCGTTTGAATCCATTTTTGATTGCCATTCAATAATTTCTCCTGCAGTTAGGGATTCATTAAAATATCCTATTATATCAAATGTTTTTTTTCTTATAAGCGTTGATCCTGTAAATAGTCCCCAGTATGGTTCTTGTTTGATTAGTGTTTTTACTCGTTCTTCTTCGGGTAAATCATCCGAGTAGAAATCCCGTACTTTTGCTTGAACGGCAGAATATTTGTCATCATATGACAATTCGTCATAAAGTTTTTTGATAGCACCTTCTGTCATAATATCATCGTGGTCATGAAACAAAATATATTTTCCCCCTGCAACTTTAAGTCCGCTATTTTTACCTGCAACCGGTCCTTTTGTTACTTCGTGTCGAACAACTTTGCACCCATAACTCTCGGCAATTTCAACAGTGTTGTCAGAAGACGCATCATCGACAACTATTATTTCGATATTCATATCTTGAGCAAAAATACCCTCGATAGCCTTGTCTATATATTTACCCCCATCTTTAACGGGAATTATTACTGAAATTAGTTCTTTCATTAATTTTTCCACTTCGAAGATAACCTATTGTTACAACTTTATTATAATTTTTCAAATATTCATCATAATTTGGAGAATTTAGCAAACTATATGCAAAATACTTTTCCATTTCATTATAAATACTTTCATTTTTATGAAAATTTGCTTCTATTTTTTCAAAGAAATTTTTGTAAATATTGAACTTTTCTTCCGTATCTACTTTTATAAAAGGATAAACTCTGAATAATTTTAATTTGTCATTCAGTTTATTATGTTCATTTAAATAATCATAAATTAATCTATGTGCTTGCATGTGCACTAAGTCAAGTGAACGTTCAGAACGAACGCCTCCTGAAACACTATTATTATAGACAACATAATGATATTTTTCTCCGCAAAATACAAATGTCTTGTCTGTATACATATTTGTAATTGCATTGAAAATAACATCTTCTGCTGTAATAATAGGTAAAAATTTCAAATTATATTTGTCAATAAAAGATTTTTTGTATAGTCTTGCCCATATAAAACATGGTGCATCATGTGTTATTGTAATATTATCTAAAAAATTACCATCTTGCCTAATAGCTGGCATTGAAGGGTGTTTATAGAGTGTACTTTTACCATTTATTTCTTGCATAACAGAAAGATTTAATACAATATCACAATTTTGTTGTTCAATTTTTTCTACCATACATTCTATGTATTTTTCGTCAATATAGTCATCAACATCAAGAAAATATAAATACTCTCCTTTTGCTAAATTTATCCCTACATTTCTAGTTAATGAAACTCCTAAATTTTTTTCATTATTTACAATTTTTATTCTATCGTCTTTTTGTGAATATTTTTCCAAAATTTCCAAAGAATTATCTTTTGAATAATCATTAATACATATAATTTCGATATCTGTATATGTTTGATTTATAATACTATCAAAACATCTAGATATATAAGAACTGCCATTATATATAGGAATTATTATTGAAACTTTTGTCATTTTATAATACCTCTTTTATTTTATTTCTAATTTTGGATAAAAGATATAATTGAATATTTTCATATTTCATAAAAATATCAACCATTTTGTCTACTTCATTATTCTTTGTATATAAAACTATATCTGGTAAGTTACCTTTTATGATTTGTGCCAATTTTTCACAATCTTTACACATATTAAACAGTTTTATATGTTTTCTTATACATAGTTCTTTTGCTTCACGTGAATCATTTTGGGTAATTGTATAATTTAAAATGGTAATAAATGTATTATAATATTTTTCTATATAAAACTGTTCTGGTAACTCATTACCATATGCCTGATTACATTCTTCCAGTATATATTCCAATGCTTTTAACTCATACTTAATACCCTCAATTGATATTTTATTTGCATCTAAGCTGTCGTTACGCTTATAATAGTAATACTTTACATTATTTATAAGTTCCAAACTTTTTGATTTTAATATAGCTCTGTTCAAAAAAACAATATCTTGAGATTTCCTTATTTCAGGCGGGAATATAATATTGTTATTATAAATCATAGAAGATTTATATATTGCAGTTTGCCATTCATGCGTAAAAAAATATTTCGAATTCTTTTTTATTATTTCATTTAAATTATAAATTACATGTTTTCCATTTGTTTGTATTCTTTCTCTAACTGCTTTTACAATATCAGCATCTGTTTCTTTTGCTTTTTTATAAAGTTCTTCATAAAAATTTAAATCAATAGCATCATCCGGGTCAACAAATCCTAAATATTCTCCGCTTGCAACTTCAAGACCTTTGTTTCTTGCAACAGCAGCCCCTTGGTTTATTGGTAAATCAATTAATATTATTCTTTTATCATTTTGTTTGTAGCTTTTAGCAATTTCTAAAGAGTTGTCAGTTGAACAATCATTAATCAAAATGATTTCAATATCACTGAGTGTTTGGTTAACAACACTATCTAAGCACCTTTTTAAGTATGGTTCAACATTATATATAGGTATAATTACTGAAATTTTACACATTTGTCAAATCCTTTTTAATATTTGCTTTTAAAGTAGCAATAAAGTATTCTTGTCCATTATTGTATTTTGTGTAAATTTGATAAATTCCTTCTATGTCGTTTGACTTAATCATGTCAAATACGAGAGGAACCCATTTTGTCAATTTCATATCAAGTTCATCTTTTCGTTTGCATCTGTTATAAAATGCAATACTTTTGTTTATGCATTCAAGCTTTGAAGTTTTGTCTTCGCATTTTTTTCGTATATATTCTAAAACATTTATAATAATCTTATAATATTGCAAAACATAATCTTTATTTGATAGATTGATTTCTAATTCTTTATCAAAATCATCCAAAATATAGCTCAATGATTTTATTGTGTTTGTTATTTTATATGGTGGCATTTTTTCCGAATAAAGAGAACCTTCTCTTCTCAAGTAATAATAATTTACACTGTTTAACAATTCTAACTTTTCAGTTTTTAATAAACATCTGTATAAAAATACTACATCTTCGCCATTATTAGTATCTTCAGGTATAATTATATTATTATCTTTTACAAAAGAATGTTTATATATTGCACTTGGCCATTCGTATGAAAACTCAAATCTGCCATTTTTTGTAATTTTTTCATTAAGTGTACTTAGCGTTGTTGTACCATCTAAATTAAATAAAATTAAATTTCCTTTTATAATATCAGCATCTGTTTCTTTTGCCTTTTTATAAAGTTCTTCATAGAAATTTAAATCAATAGCATCATCAGGGTCAACAAAACCTAAATACTCTCCTTTTGCAATTTCAAGTCCTCGATTTCTTGCATAACCGGCACCTTTGTTTTCCGGTAGGTCAATAAGTTTAATCCTTTTGTCTTTTGAAGCGTAGTCTTTTAAAATTGCAAAGCTTCCGTCTGTAGAACAGTCATTAATCAAAATGATTTCAATATCACCGAGAGTTTGGTTAATTACACTATCCAAACACCTTTTTAAGTATGGTTCAACATTATATACGGGTATAATAACAGATATATTTGGCATTTTTATAATTCCTGAAATGCTGATATTATTGGGTTCTACCCTTACTCCAAGCTGCTATTCTCTGCAGCGGACATTTTCGCTTCACGGCGGGCGACATCTTCTTTATCTTCATTCAATGATGATTTTTCCGGACTCCAGCCTTCATCTTCCTTAACTTCGTGAATCGGGTCAGCCAGCAAAAGTTCTTGTGCGTCGTTGTATTCTTTTAAAATAAGTTCATATTTATCTTCTTTTGCAATTTCTTCACTTAATTCAGCTTCTGCACCTGAATCCTGAGCAGGAAGAAGAATCTCTTTTTCTTTCATTGCATCAATGAATGCTTTAAAGTTTGCTTCATCAGCCCCGAAAGATTTAATTTTTTCTAAGATATTTTCTGCAGAAACACCATTTGCTAAATTTTCATAAACTTGCGTTCCAAACGCATTCATTCCGTAATATATCCCTGTTTCAGAATTGATAATGATGGCAATTCCGTCTGTAACATCTGCAAACATTTTGTTTTCATTAAGTCTAAAACTTGTCATTTTTATACTCCTTCATAAATTTTTTCATACATTCCACATTTTTATATATATCATTACATAAATTTATCTTATAAAACTTAAAATCTTTTACCATGTTCATTAATTTTTGAATAGTTTTAATATCGTGTCTGTCTTGCATCTGAAAAACTGTTGAATGAACAATGTGCGTAATTGCTCTTCCTTTTTCTTGTACAGTGCACTCTTTTACAGAAGGCTCAGTATCTGATACAATTTCAGGAAACATACAAAGTTTAATAGGATATTTCTTTTTAAATTGTTTATGAAACTTTGATATTTCAAATACGTATTTGTCTTTGCGTGCATTATTTGATAAAAATCTGCAGCCGTCCATTCTGTCATAAAGCTCATTATACATTCTCGGTGAAAGTGTAATAATTGAATAAATAGGACGTGCATAAAGACTGCTCTCGTCTTTTTCCAAGGTTAGGTAATCGTCAGAAACGTATTCAAAACCTTCCATCATAGCTAAGACCGCTAATGTTGATTTTCCCCTCTGACCTCTTGCGCAAAGAAGTATACCTTTGTTATTAAGTCCGACACAAGCCCCGTGAACGAGGTTTGTATTTTCGGTTTTTAAAATATTATTCAGAATTTGTACAAAAATATGTCCTTCTTTGATAAATTCTTCAGGTTCAAGATTTTTTACTCCATAGAGGTATGTTTGAGTGGATGCATCATAAGAATTTACTGTTTTATTTTCCAAATTAGTGCTAATTAACGGTTTGATCGGTGAATAGTTATTATCCAAGATTTGTAAATTATCTCCGGATTGTTTTCTTTGCAGCATTTTTATTCTTTGTGTAAAGTTGTACTTTGGATTCAGTTCCGGAATTATGTATTTATAAATTTGGTCAGGATTTTTTTCGTTCCACAGAATAATTGTTGCATCATATTTTTCTGCCTTATATTTTAAAACATAGCTTAATTGTTTTACTATATGCGGTATAAATAGTTCCGAGTAGCAAAGGATTCTTACTGTTTGTACTCCTAAATCAAGATAGAGAGTTTTAATAAGCGTATTGTTTTTTTCAATATACTCCCTCAAATTTTTATTGTATTCAATTAGTTTTTCTTTTGTCGGATTTTCAATTTTCATAATTTATTTCACTGTTTTTAAGTATCAATTCTGTAATTTTAGGATTTTTTCTTATCATTTTTCGCTTATACATAAAGTACATTGGTTTTATTGTAAAGTATTCTCTAAAATTCTGCCAACTTTTAAAAATATTAGTTAGTTTAAGAGTATGACTCTTTTCTTTTAAATTTGGCAGAAATATTTGGTTGTACATAAGCAGTGTATTAAGATTTCTGTAATTATCGGCAAACATTTCCGGAATAAGGTTCGGAACGAGTTTATTTATTAGTTTTGTCGTTATGTATATATTTGTTTCGCAATGTGTTTTAATTGTATTTTCTTTTACTATGTTCCAGTCAAAATTCGGCTTTGATTCTATTAAATATTTGCAGTCATTAATTGCGTAGATAATACTTCCAAGACTTGTATTTTTACACATGTTTTTTACCATATTTGTAAGTGTAATAAACATTAAGTCTTCATTAGAAGGTAAAAATGTATCATTTATGAAAAAGATTTCATTTTTAGAAGCTCTTTTAAAGAAGTCTTGAATAATGTCATCATTTGTATCTGCCAGAATATCTAATCTGTAGTGAATATCTAAAATGCCTTCCATTGAATTCTCTTTATGTAAATCAATGCTATGCGGGAATTCTTCATAAATATAGCCCATTTCGCTAACTATATTTTTAGCCTTTTCAAAGTCCTTTTTATTGCGGACGATTATATCTATATCACCCATTACTCTCGGATATTCCGGCTGTAAATGTCTGAATGCACCGCCTTTAATAATCAAAATATCAATATTATTTTCTCTTAATTTTGTGCATATTTTTTTAAAATGAGAAATTAATTTCATATTTTTAAATCTGTAAAATTGAAGCAGTCCTTTCAACCGAGGTTCAACATATTGAGGGAATATAATATCAGGATGTGTTTTCATAAAATATGAAAGAAAAAGTGCTTTATGCCCGCCTTCAACTTCAATATCCCAACTGTTTATAAATGTATCAAAATCCTCTTGTGTAACGTTATTTTTTGTTGCGATTTGGATTAATTTAATATCATTAGGTGAAAAATATTTGTTAATGAAATAATTAACTGTTTCGTCCGTAACAGATTTGATATCATTACAATAAGGCAATGAATTATTGTTTTTATACTTTATATTTTTTAAATAAAACGACAAATCCAGCATTCTTAAATTCTATAGTAAATATTATTAAATTTCAAATTTATATATTGCGTAAGCTTGAAGAATTATATATAATATTTTCATTGGTGTTTTTATTTTACGTTTGAAGAAGGAGAGATTTATGTTAAAAAAACACGTTAAATCATTGTTCTGTGCACTTACAGCAATGATTTTATCAGCTCCGGTTTTTGCCGGAGAAGCATCTCTTGTCGTTCCAAATATAAAAGCTGAAAGTGTCGATAGTTACAACCTTTTGTTAATCGGTTTGATAGTTTCAGTTTGTGGTGTCCTTTGGGGGCTTTGGGCGTATACAAGAGTAAAGAAGGTTGAAGTACATGAAGCTATGGCTTCAGTTGGTAACACAATTTTTGAAACTTGTAAAACATATCTTGTGCAGCAAGGTAAGTTTTTACTAATGTTGGAAGTTTTGATTGGAGCGTGCATTGCTTACTATTTCTGGCATTTACAAGAAATGGAATTGAAATCGGTATTGATTATCTTGGGTTGGTCTGTTCTTGGTATATTGGGCTCATATTTAGTTGCTTGGTTTGGTATCAGAATGAACACTCTTGCTAACTCTAGAACTGCATTTACTGCTTTAAAAGGAAATCCTTTAAATATTTTGAATATTCCGCTAAAAGCCGGCATGAGTATTGGGGTTTTGCTTGTATCAATTGAACTTATTATGATGCTTGTAATTCTTCTGTTTGTTCCGGGTGAACTTGCGGGTGCTTGCTTTATAGGATTTGCAATAGGAGAGTCATTAGGCGCTTCTGCTCTTCGTGTGGCAGGCGGTATATTTACAAAAATTGCAGATATCGGTTCTGACTTGATGAAAATTCAGTTCGGGATTAAAGAAGATGACCCTCGTAACCCGGGAGTTATTGCAGATTGTACAGGCGACAACGCAGGTGACTCAATCGGACCGACGGCTGACGGATTTGAAACTTATGGTGTAACAGGAGTTGCGCTTGTAAGCTTTATTCTTTTAGGTGTCTTTAAAGATTACCAAGTACAATTGCTTGCTTGGATTTTCACAATGAGATTCCTGATGATTATAACATCTGTCATTTCATATGGTATTAATGGAGTTCTTACAAAATTCTATGCAAAAGTTACTTCAAAATTTGATTTTGAAACACCTTTAACAACTTTAGTTTGGATTACATCAATCCTTTCGATAGGTATGACATTCGGTGTAAGTAATTATTTATTGAAAGACCTTCCTGCTAACTTGTGGCTGGTTCTTTCAATCATAATTTCCTGCGGTACATTAGGTGCTGCGTTGATTCCGGAAGCAACAAAAGTGTTCACTTCTCCAAAGGCTAAACACACTCATGAAGTTGTAGTTGCTTCAAAAGAAGGTGGTGCTTCTCTTACAATCCTTTCTGGTATTGTATCAGGTAACTTCTCCGGTTTCTGGATAGGTTCAATCGTTGTATTATTGATGGGTCTTGCATACTTTGCTAGTTTGAACATCCCTGCAGAAGTTATGATTTACCCCTCAGTATTTGCATTTGGTCTTGTAGCATTCGGTTTCTTGGGAATGGGACCTGTAACAATTGCAGTTGACTCATATGGCCCGGTTACTGATAATGCTCAATCTGTTTATGAATTATCTTTGATAGAAGAAATTCCAAACGTTAAAGAGGGAATCGAGAAATATTTCTCATTTACTCCCGATTTTGATAATGCTAAGAAATATCTTGAAGAAAATGACGGTGCCGGCAATACCTTTAAAGCTACTTCAAAACCGGTTCTTATAGGTACAGCGGTAGTCGGTGCAACGACTATGATTTTCTCTTTGATACTTGTAATTAAAGAGACTTTGGGTATTCAACCGGAAATGATACTTAACTTGTTAAATCCGTATACATTGTTAGGTTTTATAGCCGGCGGTGCGGTAATTTTCTGGTTCTCAGGTGCTTCAATGCAAGCCGTTACAACCGGTGCGTATAGAGCAGTTGAATATATTAAAGACCACATTAAACTAGGTGAAACAGATGAAAAAAGTGCAAATCTTTCAAATTCAAAAGAAGTTGTAAAAATTTGTACTCAGTATGCGCAAAAAGGTATGTATAATATATTTATATCGTTATTTGCGTTTGCGCTTTCACTAGCTTGCTTGTCTGCTCCAATGGGTGACGATAATGCCCCTGTAGCATTCTTTGTAAGCTACTTGATTGCAATTGCCGTATTTGGTTTGTTCCAAGCTGTATTTATGGCAAATGCCGGAGGATGCTGGGATAATGCAAAGAAAATTGTAGAAGTGGATATGGCAGAAAAGGGCACTGACTTGCATGCAGCAACTGTTGTCGGAGATACGGTAGGTGATCCGTTCAAAGACACTTCATCTGTGGCTATGAACCCGATAATAAAATTCACAACGTTATTCGGTTTACTGGCTATGGAAATTGCTATTGCTCCTGCATTTAAAGAAAATGCAAAGCTTGCAGGTCTAATATTCTTAATAATTGCTCTATTCTTTGTAATTCGCTCATTCTATGCAATGAGAATCCCGGCAAAGAAAGAGAATAATTAGTAAGAAGATTAATGTATAGTCTATTTGAAGGTCGGTATTTACCGGCCTTCTTTTTTTTAATTTTATTTTATAGTTCCCGATTGCCAAAAATTAACAAAATCTTAATTATTTGAAATATTGTTTTGCTTGCGTCAAAAATATTTTTGAATTACGATTGAAATGTTAAGAGAAAGTTTTACTGATAAGAAGGAGTAAAAATTATGGTAAACGTAGCAATTAACGGATTCGGAAGAATCGGTAGAAACACATTAAGAGCAGCTATCAGAGAAGGTATCTTTGATAAGATTAACTATGTTGCAATCAACGACCCTGGACTTAAACCAGAAGATGCAGCTAGAATTTTTAAATATGACTCTGTAATGGGCAAATTTGACGGCGAAGTTGAAGCTTATGAAGAAGGCATCATCGTAAACGGCAAGAAGATTAAATTCTTCGCTGAAAAAGATCCTGCAAATCTTCCTTGGAAAGATTTAGGTGTAGAAGTTGTTGTTGAATCAACAGGTTTCTTTACAGATGCTGAAAAAGCAAAAGCTCATATTGCAGCAGGCGCAAAGAAAGTTATTATTTCTGCTCCTGCAACTAACGAAGATAAGACAATTGTTCTTGGTGTAAACGACCACGAATACGATCCTGCAAAACACAATGTAATTTCAATGGCATCTTGTACTACAAACTGCTTGGCTCCTGTAGCTAAAGTTATTGATGAAAAATTCGGTATTGTTAAAGGTTTGATGACAACTGTTCACTCTTATACAGGTGACCAAAGAATCTTAGATGCAGGACACAAAGACCCACGTCGTGCAAGAGCAGGCGCTTTGAATATCGTTCCTACAAAGACTGGTGCAGCTAAGGCTGTAGCTCTTGTATTACCTCAATTAAAAGGTAAATTGGACGGTTTCGCTATGAGAGTTCCTACTCCTGACGTATCTCTAGTTGACGTTGTATTTGAACTTGCAAAAGATGTTACAGTAGAAGAGGTAAATGCAGCTTTGAAGGCAGGTGCTGATGGACACGTTTTATGCTATACTGAAGAACCGTTAGTATCTTCTGACTATGTCGGAACTTCTCAATCTTCAACTGTTGATGCTTTATTAACTCGTGTAATGGGCGGAAACCAAGTTAAGATTATTTCTTGGTACGATAACGAAATGGGTTATTCTACAAGATTAGCAGAAACTACTTTAATGGTTGCTTCTAAACTATAGAAATTGTTGGGTTTTATCCCAATAATATGAATATAATTTCATAACTATACAATGAAAAAAGGTGAACTTTCTCTTAAAGAAAATTCACCTTTTTTTATAAATGCTTGAATAAAAATCTTTATTTCCTATAATCGACTTATAATGAGCATTATCCAAAAATCACAAAAAGCACTGGAGTATGATAAGATTTTAGCTGTATTGTCTGAGTATGCAAAGACGGAACAGTCCAGACGCTTGTGTCTTGACTTAACCCCTTTTGTAAAGACAGAAGATATTCAGGCTCAATTGATTTTAACAAGAGAAGCTAAAGATGTTTTGGATTTGGCAAGAGATATTCCCGTAGATAAAATAGAAAATTTTTCAAAGCTAAGAGAGAAAAGTGAATATTTTGTAGAAGAAGAACTTATTAATGCTGCAAAGTCAATGCGAACTTTTAGGGTTGTAAGAAACTTTTTAAAAGAAAATCTTCCGTTTGAAGCATCAATGGTAAAAATGGCTGACAGTTTGTATGCTAATAAAGAGCTGGAAGATAAAATTCTTGATACTTTTGATGACAACTTAACGGTTAAACAAAATGCAAATAAAGAGTTAAAAGGTTTGTATGCATCACTTCGTGATACGGAAAACAATTTAAGAAAACAAGTCCAAAACCTGATGAATTCTGTAGAATTCCAAAAACATTTACAAGAAAATATATATACAATGCGTGATGATAGAGTCGTATTTCAGGTAAAAGCTTCTTCAAAAAGTAAAGTCGGCGGAATTGTGCACGATGTCTCAGCTACAAATAAATCTTTTTATATTGAACCGGCACAAATTGTTCCTATAAATAATAAAATAAGAGAACTTAAGTCAAAAATCTATGCAGAAATAATAAGAATTTTAACATCATTGAGTAATGAGCTCCGCAAAGAAATGGATTTACTTGTTGTGTCAGAAAAAACCTTGGCAGAAATAGATTTTCATTTTGCAAAAGCTCGATATGCGGTAAAAATACAAGCAATTGAGCCGGAACTTTCAAAAGAGAAATTTATAAAAATAGATTTGATGCGCCATCCTTTATTGATAGGGACTGTGGAACATATAGTTGAGAATGATTTCGAAATCGGCAACGATTATAAGTCAGTAATAATTACCGGTTCAAATACGGGTGGAAAAACCGTTGCCTTAAAGACGGTAGGACTGTTTATATTAATGGCAAAGTCCGGCATGTTCCTGCCTTGTGCAGAGGCTCATATTTATCCGTATGAAAAAGTGTTGGCTGATATCGGAGATGAGCAGGATATTTTGCAAAGCCTTTCTACATTTTCTTCTCATATGAAAAATGTTATAGATATTTTAGAAATTGCAGATTCTGATACTTTTATATTAATAGATGAACTTTGTGCAGGAACAGATCCTCAAGAAGGAGCGACATTGGCAGAAGTGATTCTTAAAGACTTTGCTAAAAAGGGTTCGCAGTCAATAATTACAACCCACTACGGAGAGCTAAAAACTCTTGAATTTATCGATCCTTATTTCAAAAACGCATCTGTCGAATTTGATACCGAGACATTAAGTCCAACATATAAATTGATAATAGGAATTCCGGGCCTTAGTAACGCAATATCAATAGCTGCAAATTTAGGTTTGGAGGAAAACTTGGTATGGCAAGCAAAAGAATTGCTGATTACTCAGCGTGATACTTCTACTCTTGTAGTTGAGAGGTTGCAAGATGCTCAACATCGTTTGGATACGAATTTAAAAGAAGCTGAATCTTTAAATTCAGAGGCTGCTGAGCTTAAAAAACATTATGAACAAGAACTTAAAGAACATAAAAAAGATAAGAAAAAGTCTTTAAAAGTTATTAAGGATAAGTTCGAAGGTCAGTTGGAAACCGCAAAGGACGAAATTAAAGAAATTCTGACAGAGCTAAGAAAAGAAAAGTCAGAAAAAATTGCAAGACGTTCTTATGCAAGGCTTGCTCAGCTAGAGCAAGGATTTAGGGCCGATTTACAGGAAATGGAAGAAAAAGAACAGTATACGGAACTTGATTGGACAAAAGTTTCCGTAAATGATAAAGTTATGATTAAAGAGCTCAATCAGCCTGTTACTGTACTTTCTATGCCTGATAAAAATAGTAGTTTGTATATACAGATGGGTATGATTAAAACAAAAGTTAAAAAAGACAAACTTGCGGTTTTTGATTCGCAGCTGACTAAGAAAGTTAATTTACCCAAAGGTGCACTAAAAAAAGAAGGTGGTTTTTCTGTTCAAAGGATAGATATTTCAAATACTTTAGATTTGAGAGGACAAAGAGTTGAAGAGGCTCTGGACGGATTGGAAGAATACTTGGATAAAGCAAGTTTGGCAAACCTTTCTCCTGTATATGTAATTCACGGGCACGGAACAGGTGCACTCAAATCCGCAGTAAGAGAATTCTTATCAACCTCACCTTATGTAGCAAAATTTAGAGTTGGCGAAGACGCTGAAGGCGGTGACGGCGTAAGTGTGATTGATATAAAATAGGGGTAAATGAAGGGGTAAATGAAGGGGTAAATGTTTTTTATCAAAGATTTATCGGTTAAATTTTAGTTATGCTAAGTCTTATATTGCTTCGATGTATAATTCGTTGTTCTCTTTATTGAATTAAAGATAAGAATATGCTTATGTGAGCCATGCGTGTGATAAAAACTATATCAGGGTGCATTAAGATAGTGCAAACTGTTTGCATATTTTACAATGTTCCGAAATTGAGCTATAATTAACAAAGAAAGATAGGAAGAGATTATGTATAAACTCGGTATTATAGGTTATCCTTTGGGACATTCAATATCTGCTGTTATTCAAAAAGCAGGTCTTGACAGTATTGGTGAAAATTGTGATTATGATATACTAGAAACTCCTCCGGAAGAGCTTATTCCAAGAATAAAGTACTTAAAAACAAACGATTACAACGGGTTTAATGTAACTATTCCTTTGAAAGTCCCAATGTCGCTTTTTTTGGATGACATAGATGACTATGCAAATATTGCCGGATGTGTGAACACTGTTAAGATTCTTGATGATAAATCATTTATCGGATATAACACTGATATTTACGGGTTTAAAAAAGCAATTCCTGATGAAGTAAACTTGAATGGAAAAAATGCAAGTGTTTTAGGAACAGGGGGTGCTGCCAGGGCAGCGGTAGTGGGACTCGCAGAGCGAGGGATTAAGTCAATAGATTTTTATACAAGAAATATTATAAACTCTAGGCAAACATTGGATTATGTGAGAGCAAAATTTCCGAATGTAGAATTTAATGTATATCAAATTCAAAATATACGTTCACTTGAAGGAACCTCAATTGTAGTGAATGCTACTCCAATAGGTATGAAAGGGTATATGGCTGACCAGATGCCGCTTGACAGAAAAGATTTAGATAATTTGTCAAAAGATACAATTATATATGATATAGTTTACAATCCTGCAAAGACAATATTAATACAAGAATCTCAGAAACGCGGTCTTAAAACAATAGGCGGTTTGGATATGCTTATTTATCAGGCAGAACGTGCAATAGAAATATGGACCGGAAAAATCCCTGATGCAAAAGTAATGAAAATTGCTGCGCTTGAATCTCTATGATTAATCTAATGTTGCAGATTCATTTTTAATGCCTTGATAAGTTGATTTTTTTAAGCTAAAATTAACGTGTAAAGTTTCCGTTGATTAAGATGAGGAGTATTCATGAATAAACTTCAAATAAAAGCAGAAATTCTTGCGACACTAACAGCTTTATCTACATCAGCAAGACCGGAGCCTTCTTTGCTTACAGACTTACGTGCGATAGAGGATAAAAAAGCGGTTCTTGATATTTTAATAAAAGAGCTTGTAAATGCGCCTGAACAAAAATCGCTTTTAATTTGTTGGTTATTAACAGAGCTTATTGATAAAGAAATATTGAATGATGAACTTTGGAATGTTATTAAATCTCCGGAATATAATGACCATATTAAAATGATTGCATTTAATATGCTTAAAGATTTGGGAAATAAAATTGATTATGATGTAATAAGCGGGTACTTTGAACAGTTTAACGAATTGATAAATGCTGAAACAAAGCAGCTGCTTGAGACAGCTCTAATGAATCCGGAAGCGCAAATAGATTTTATGGATTTTTTAAATGCGCTTTCAGATAACGATAAAATTGTTCTGATAAAATCTCTTGAGGATGACTATGCTTATGATAGTCTTGCAAATATTTTGATTCCGGTATTTTTGTACTATATAGATTCGGAAGTCGGTTACACAGCCCTTGAAATATTGGGAAGAACTAAATCACAACTTGCATATCATGCGCTGGAAACTGCTAAAAAACATGCTCCGGAGAGCCTTATTAGCCGAATAAATAAGGCAATTTCAGAATTAAAAATGTCCGGAATCAGAGTGGATAATACAAAAGAATTTTATGACAGTATTCTAAAAGAATCAAAACCTTATAAAACGTATATTTCATTTCCTGACGGGCATGGCAATCTTGCGATTATCTTTTCAAGAAAAAGAGAAAATTCTTCTCTGCAATTCTTGGCTCAGGTAATCAATCCTCGCTGGGGAATCCTTGACGCATTTGGGTTTAACTCAATGACAGAACAAGATTTTTATCGCATCGTGGATAAATTTTATAATTATCAAGAACGTTATGAGATTCCGGAAGGTGTTGCAAAGTATTTGCTTGATCAAGCGGAAGAAAATTCTTACTTGAACGGTGAACCCGTCCCGTATGAATATATATGCTGGCAAAGTATAATGCTTGACATTGAGCCTCAACGACCTGATTTAGACATAGAGAAAAAGGATTTAAATCAAAAAGATGTAGATGAGCTTTGTTTAAGTGAATATGTGCAAAATTGGTTTTTTGATGAAATTACATCAGAAACTTTTAATGCATTTATAGAAAAATTATCAGAAACTTATAAAGCAAACAACTTTGATATTGATTTGGATAAGTTTATAGCGGATAATTATGACAGTATATATACTGCGCAAGAATTAGCGTATAAGTTGATTATGTTTAACGTGGCGGCATATTTGCGTTACACAAAAGGCGACAAAGATTTGGCTCAAACCCTATATTCGCTTGGCTCAAATTACCAATTCTTAACGAATATAATCAGAAAAAGTATTTATGAATATTATGTAGGTAAACGCTATATATTGAAAAACCAGCGTAAATCACCAGGAATGTTTAATAAACAACAAAAATCAGAAGCAGATGATTTAAAATTATTGCAGTTAGATATAATAATATCAAGCATAGAAGCTAAATGGGTTGACAAAAATGCATAAAATTATGTGTTTGGATGTCGGTACAAAAAGAATAGGAGTTGCACTCAGTGATTATCTTCATGTTATTGCAACGCCTCACTCTTGTATTCAGCGCAATCCTGAAGATAAAGCAATTGCAGAGATTGTAAAGATTGCCAATGAGAATAATGTAGAGAAAATTGTAGTAGGGGTTCCCAAAAATATGGATGGAACAATCGGATTTCAGGCGCAAGATTGTATAAATTTTTCACAAAAAATTCATGGTTTTGATATAATACTTGAAGATGAAAGATTAACTTCCGAGGAGGCTGAAGAAAGACTTCGGGAAAGGAAGGTTGATTTTAGAAAAAATAAGGGACTTGTGGATATAGAAAGTGCCTGTGTGATACTTGAACAATATTTAGGAAAGTGAATTATGAGTGAAGAAATGAATCAAGAACAAAATGTAGTAGATGTTGAATGGGAAGACGGGACAACAGTAAGATGCGAAATTTATGATGTAATTGATTTCGAGGACAAAACGTATGCATTATTATTCCCGCTTTCGGGTGATGAAGTTGATGATGACGAGGAATTAATTGTAATGCAGTATGTTGAAGAAGGTGAAGAAGGTTATTTTCAAAGTATAGATGATGAAGATGAATTTAACAAAGTTTGTGATTATATTCAATCATTGGAAGAAGATGACGAAGAGGAATAATAACCTTGTTTGAACGTTTTACCGAAAAAGCAATAAATGTAGCAAGCGAAAGTCAAAGATTTGCAAGAGATATGGAGTGCTCAGAAGTTCTGCCGGAGCATTTGCTTCTTGCATTGGTGAGTGAAGCTCGTGGAGTATCTCTAAAACTTTTTAGGATGTATGGTTTGTCGGTAGAAATTTTGATTCCTGAAGTGGAAAAGTTTATAACAAAAACAAATAAACACTCAGATAATATACCGTTCAGTTATTCTTCCAAAGAAATTTTAAAGCACACACTTGATTTGGCAAGCAAATCAGGGAATAACAATATTCTTTTTGAACATTTGTTCTTGGCGGTTATAACTGATAAAAATTCTAATATTCAAACTATATTAGATAAATTTGATTTTGATATTTATAACGCAAGAGATATCTTGACGAAACTTGTACAAAAAAAGATAAAACGATTGGAGCATCCTGAAGCGGAAGAGGATATTCAAAAAAATAGCTTCGAATCAATATATGAAGGTGATGAACTTTCCGGTGTTTTTGACAGGGCCGTTTCAAAACTTTCTGCAAAAGGGTTTGAAATACTGGGTACAGAACAAATATTAGCTTCAATACTGGAAACTCCTGATTCTGAGCTTGTTGAAACTATTAAACAATATGGTTTGGATGCGGAAATATTTGAAAAGAAACTTGCCGAACAACAATCAAGAAAGTCGGAATATGAAGGAAAGAAGATAATATTTACTCCGAATGCATTTCTGATGATGAATTCGGCTTTGCAGACTGCAAAAGAACTGGGTTCTTCTGTTATAACACCTGAGCACATACTTCTAAGCATTCTAAAAATTAAAAAGGGCTTAGCTTATGATGTTATAAATTCGATAGGAATCAATACTGAAAAACTGTCGGAAGCAATATTAAAGCCAATAGAAAAACAGATGTCTGAAACGTTGACAATAATGAAACTTGCAAAAGAAGAAGCAAGAAGAATTGGTAGAAATATTGTAGGAACCGAAATGTTTTTACTTGGTATTATTGCGGAAGGTACAAGTAAAGCATTTGAAGTTTTAAATGATTTAGAAATTACAATGCGGGATGCAAGGCAGGTTGTTGAAGGACTTGTTGGCTATGGAAATGAATATTTTGATAAAGAAATAGTTTTTACAAACAGAGCAAAACGAGTATTGGAAAAAGCTTGGTATTCGGCCAAAAAATCAAATAAACAAAAGATAGAGGCAGTAGATTTACTTCTTGCAATATTAGATGAACCTGCGTCACTTGCTATGAAAGCGCTTGACCAACTGGGCGTTGATGCTGTAGAAATACGGCACGGGATAAATAATGATAAATAGAATAATAGATTTTATAAAAAAGTATAATCTGCAAGACAAGACAATAATTGTCGGATTTTCAGGCGGGTTTGATTCAATGTGTCTTTTGCATGTGCTTTCAAAAATAAAAGAATTGCCTGAATTCTGTCAAATGCGTGTTATAGCAGCTCACTATAATCATAATTGGCGAGGAGAGGAAGCGTTGCAGGAACAGGAAGTCTGCAGAATATTTGCGTCATCAGTAGGAGTTGAATTTTATACAAAAAATGCCCCTTCTACATTAAAAAAGACAGAAAATGATGCCAGAATTGCAAGATATGAGTTTTTTGAAGAAGCTTACGAAGAATTTGATGCTGATGCTGTTTTTACTGCTCATAACAAAGATGACAATGCTGAAACAGTACTTTATCGTATAATAAAAGGTACAGGTGTATACGGACTAAAGGGAATTGCAGAGAAAAGGATGTATTTCTATAGACCGTTGCTATCCACATATCGTTCAGAGATAGTAAATTATTGCAGTGAAAATAACTTGTCACCAAATATTGATTCTTCAAATTCTAATACCGCTTATAAAAGAAATTATTTGAGACTAAATGTAATACCGGCATTAGAAAAAGTTAATGATAATGTAAAAGATGCTTTAAATACTTTAGCTTTAAATGCAATTAATGACAGTGCAGTAATAGAAGAGTATCTGGATATTATAAGAAAAAATGTTTTTGATGGTGATAGGATTATATCTTCAAAATATAAAGAACTTTCAAAACCTGTAAAACTCAGAATTTTGTATGGTTATATATTATCTTTGGGGTTGGATTATGATTATAAGAAAATCTGTGAAATATATAATTTTGTTGAGGGTAATATAACTCAAAGAAACGGTGCTACCCATTCTTTGGCAACTGCTTTGTGGTTGTATGCTGATGATAAAATCGTAGAAACGATTCCAAGAAAATCAGCGAATATATTTAAATTTACAAATGAAATTAAAATAAATGGCATCGGTGAGTATGATGTAGGCGGTAAAACTTTTATAATCAAACCGGCAAACAAAGATGATTTATTTATTTTTCCGGAAGCTTCCGCCAATTTTGCATACGTTGATTTATCAAAAATCAGTTTTCCTTTAGTTTTAAGAACAAGACGTGACGGAGATTCAATTACTCCATTCGGAATGAAAGGGAGTATGAAGCTAAAGAAATATATGAATGCAAAAGGTATTCAGCGACATAAAAGGGATGAGGTTATTCTTTTATGTGACGGCTCGGAAGTTTTGTGGGCAGCAGGTGTCGGTTTGAGTAATAAAATCGGAGTAGATGATAAACCTACACATGTAATTGAGATAGTTTAGTAATTGAGGTTTTTATGATAAAAGAAAACGAAATAAAAAAACTTTTTGAAGAAGATGAAATACAGAACGCAATAAAAAAACTGGGTGAAAAATTAAACGGCATATATAAAGATGAACTGTATGTAATATGTGTTTTAAAAGGTTCAGTAATGTTTACCGTAGATTTGGTAAAACATCTTACAATGCCTGTAAAAATGGAGTTTATCAGACTATCTAGCTATGGTTCGGGGTTTACATCATCAGGAAAAGTAAGTGCTGTAGATATTGCGTTGCCTGACTTAAACGATAAAGATGTTTTAATCGTTGAAGATATAATTGATACAGGGCATACAGCAAAATTTTTAGTTGATTTTATTAATCATAATTTTAAGGTAAAGACGTTGAAGTTCTGTTCGCTTTTAGATAAAAAGATAAAGCGTGAAGTAAAGATAGATCCTGATTTGTACGCTTTTGAAGTGGATGATAAATTTCTTGTAGGATATGGTTTAGATTATGACGGATACTATAGAAACATTCCTTATATAGGTTATATAGAGAAAGCATAAAAAGTTTTTAAAGTTAAAATGAGTTAGGAGAATAAAATGTACGATATTAGGAAAATAACAGAGGATGTTACATATATAGGGTGCTCAGACAGAAGGCTATCCTTGTTTGAAAGTGCATACCCAATTCCCAACGGAATATCATATAATTCATACCTTTTAAGTGACGAGAAAACAGTTTTGTTTGATACGGTAGACAGAGCGTGTTCTTCTCAGTTTTTTGCAAATTTAGAAGCTGCTTTAGAGACAAGAGAATTGGATTACTTGGTAGTACAACATATGGAACCTGATCACTGTGCTATGTTAGAAGATGTTGTTGCTTTATATCCAAATGTGCAAGTTGTATGTACTCAAAAGAGTTTAGGATTAATAAAGCAATTTTTTGATTTTGATATTGATTCTCATGCAATGCTTGTAAAAGAAGGTGATACATTAAATACCGGTAATCATGAACTTACTTTTTATATGGCACCGATGGTTCATTGGCCGGAAGTAATGGTTACTTATGATAAGACGGATAAGGCACTGTATTCGGCTGATGCATTTGGCTCTTTCGGTGCGATAAACGGAAATTTAATCGATGAAGGAGTAGATTTCGAGAAGGAATATCTTTCAGAAGCAAGAAGATATTACACAAATATCGTAGGAAAATACGGAATGCAGGTTCAAATGCTTTTGAAAAAAGCTGCAAATTTGGAAATAAATACAATATATCCTCTTCACGGATTGATAATAAAAGATAACATATCTAAATTTGTTGAAAAATATGATAAATGGTCAAAATATCAGCCGGAAGAAAATTCTGTTTTAATAGCATATTCTTCGGTCTATGGCGGGACAGAAAATGCGGTGAATATTTTAGCCGGCATGCTTGCAGACAGGGGAGTGCGCAGCATAAAAATGTATGATGTTTCGCAAACGCATCATTCTTATGTAATCTCAGATGCTTTTAAATATTCTCACATTGTATTTGCGACTACAACGTATAATAATGGTGTGTTTGAGACAATGGAAAATTTGCTTCATAATTTGGCAGCTCATAATCTTCAAAACAGAAAAGTTGTTTTGATTCAAAACGGTTCTTGGGCGCCTGTATGCGGAGGTTTAATGAAAACAATTCTGGAAAAACTTCAGGGTACTCAAATTATAGATGAATCGTTGTGTATAAAATCGGCTTTAAAAGAAGAGCAGTTGCCTGAATTGGATGCAATTGCGGATAGAATAATTGATAGTATAAATTTAGGAAATTAAAAGGAGGAAATTATGCAAAAATATGTATGTTCAGTTTGCGGTTATGTTTATGATCCTGCAGTAGGTGATTCGGATAACGGAATTGCAGCCGGAACAGCTTTTGAAGATTTACCTGAAAGCTGGACTTGTCCTTTATGTTCAGTCGGCAAGGATATGTTTAATGCAGAATAAAAAAAATAGCGGCATAAAGCCGCTATTTTTTTATATTCTTATTTTTATATTTTACACTGTACTTTTGTAATTATAAGGATCTGTGTCATCTGTTAAATCAGGTAACTTCGAATAATCAGTACCTTTTTTAGCATCTTCTTCCATTCGATGACCAAGTGTATGACCAAGAGCTCCTGCTGCCACTGCTCCGAAAGGACCCGCTATTGCAAATCCGAATAACGCTCCGAGAGTGGTGAAGAGACCTTTTACACTTTTTTCTTCTTTGCCGCCGGAAAATGATAATGTATCAGCTGAAACTGTATTAGGAGCTTCTTCTGCGGGCGTTGCTTTTCTTGATTTTAATTGAGAAATTCCAGATGGGGAATTAAATTTTGTTACATTGATGCAGCTAACTCTCATAATAAATTCTCCTACATTGTATTAAATAGAAACATATGTTATTATACACAATATAATAAAATCGTCAAGTATATTTGTTAAAATTGTGTAAAAAGTTTATGGGAAATGCAAATAAGTAAAGCTAACTATCAGTATAAGTACAACAATATCCGTTTTAAGAGTGACTTGGATACTGCTCAAAAACGGACGTTTATTAATGCGCTTAATACGGTAGATTCTGAGTTATATAAACAGGAAAAGTTATCAGACGGAATTTTTAGAAATGTAGAAAATTTAACAGCATTTTCTATAATATTGTATGTTTTATTAAAAAAAGACAGTGTGCTTGAAAATATACATAAGAAAAAAGTTATTGATTATCTGCCGAAACTTGCAGGTATAACGGCAGTATCAGCTATAGTTTTGAGTGCATTTGATTATATTAGGGCAAAAAGTCGCTCCAAGTCAGATATATTAGGGTATAAAATTTCTGAAGAAAATATGCAAGATCCAAAATTATTTTTGCCTTTTACAGACGAAAAAGTAGAGGCTTTAAAGCAAACGGATTTGTTTAGATACTTAAATTCTAAAAAATTTAGTGTTACTTTGCAGGATATTTTTGCTGATTATAATTTGTCTAATCAGCTGAAATTTTTAAAAAATTCAATAAAAAATGACAATGAAAAATCAGAAAAAGATGCAGAGAATAATGATTACAAAAATGCAATGCGGGAGATTAATGCAAAAGCACAAAATTATACCGGCAAAACACTTCTGGGGTTAAATTTGCTACTAATGTTTTCGTGTGCTGCAGTAGGGGGAATTTCTTCAATTTTTGCAGAATTTGCACGACATTCAAACAAACATTCAAAGTATTTTAATACTATATCCGCAACGACTGCATTATTACCAATTTTAGCATCGGGTGCATTTGCAAGCAAGAATGTTACCGAGAATGTAGAGCTTGTGTCAATGTATAGAGCAAAAAATGATTACTTAAATTCAAAAAATAATGATAATAATGCAATAAGCTTGGGGATTGAATATATAAAGTACGGAACTGCTTACAGAAATGAAATTCGGAAACAAGCCTTGCATACAAAACTGAATAATTATTTTCTTTTAGCTCAGGAAGCTGCAAACGATGAATTAAACGAGGCAAGTAAAACTAAGGATGAGTTTTTTAAAGCATTAAAGTCAAGAGATAACAAAAAGTTAAACGAACAAAGTAAGTTAAACAATAGTTTTCTAAAAGATTTTATTTTTAATGCAACGCTTCCGCTTACAATGTTTTTCACAATAAGAGGGATAAATGAATTATTTGAAAAATCTTCAAATAAAAAAATGCTTATGCTGCCGGCACTTTGCATAACCGGAGTTGTGGCAGGCTTGAATTCTCTTTTTGGAATTCTGTCAGGCAGAAATCAAAAGATTAGCAAATTATGATTTTTTATGTTATAATTCACATGCCCAATAAATTATAGTAATAACAATAATTCAAATCTCATACAAATTGATTATTTGTGAAATAATGCAAATAATGTATAATGTTATAGAGACTTAGTATATAAGAAAGGAAAGAAGAAATGAGCTTTGCAAGTTATGTACCTACAGTTATTGAACAATCATCAAGAGGCGAAAGAGCTTTTGATATTTTTTCAAGACTGCTTAGAGAAAGAATTATATTTTTAGGAACTGCAATAGATGATATGGTTGCGAACCTTATTGTTGCGCAAATGCTATTATTAGACAGTGAAAACCCTGAAAAAGACATTATGTTGTATATTAATTCTCCGGGAGGAAGCGTAACTGCCGGGCTTGCAATATATGATACAATGCAGCATATTAGAGCTGATGTTCAGACAATTTGTTTGGGTCAAGCAGCATCAATGGGCGCATTCCTTTTGTGTTCAGGAACAAAAGGTAAGAGAATGGCACTTCCTCATTCAAGAGTTCTTATTCACCAGCCTTTAGGCGGTGCTCAGGGTCAAGCTACCGATATTGAAATTCAAGCACAAGAAATTTTGAGAATTAAGAAAACTTTGAATGAAATTATGGCAAGCAACACAGGTCAATCAATTAAAAAAATTGAAAAAGATACTGACCGTGATTATATCATGACACCTCAAGAAGCTCTTGAATACGGTATGATTGATAAAGTAATCACAAAAGAGGGTTAAATAGGGGTAGATGTAATAAAGCTAAACGTCAGCTTCCCCTGAATGACGTAAGTACAGGAGGCACTATGCCGTCAAATGACAGATTAAAATGTTCTTTTTGCGGAAAAACACAAGATCAGGTTAAAAAGTTAATCGCAGGTCCGGATGTATATATCTGTGACGAGTGTGTTGACTTGTGCAATGAAATTCTTGATGAAGAGTTTTTTGAGCAAAAAGAAAAGAATAAAGAAGGCGGTTCAAAAGATTCTGTTTCCAAAGAATCTGAAGATAAGCCAATCCCAAAACCACATGAAATCAAAGCGTATTTGGATCAACATATAGTTGGGCAGGATGATGCGAAGAAAGTTTTGGCTGTTGCAGTTTATAATCATTATAAACGTTTAAAACATAACCAATCAGAGTCAAAGGATGATGTTGAAATTCAAAAATCAAATATTCTTCTGGTAGGTCCAACAGGTAGCGGAAAAACACTTTTGGCGCAGACTTTGGCAAAAATGCTTGATGTTCCGTTTGCGGTAGCTGATGCTACTACCCTGACAGAAGCAGGATATGTTGGTGATGATGTAGAAAATATTTTACTACGTTTGTATCAAAATGCTGAATTCGATGCTAAGAAAGCTGAAAGAGGTATTATCTATATAGATGAAATCGATAAGATTGCAAGAAAGTCTGAAAACACTTCAATAACTCGTGATGTATCGGGTGAGGGCGTTCAACAGGCTTTGTTAAAGCTTATAGAAGGAACTATTTCAAATGTACCTCCGCAAGGCGGCAGAAAACATCCGCAGCAGGAAGTTATTCAAATTGATACCAAAAATATATTGTTTATAGTAGGCGGAGCGTTCGTTGATTTGGATAAAATAATTGAACACCGTGTAAAAGATGGTTCTTCAGTCGGCTTTGGTAATGTTGCTCCTACTCAAGCAGAAAAAGAGCAGCAGGCATCAAAATTATTGAAGAAATTGCAGCCGGAAGACTTGCTGAAATTCGGTTTAATTCCGGAATTTATCGGCAGAATTCCTGTTTATGCAGTTCTTGATGCTTTGGACGAAGATACCTTGAAAATGATTCTGACTGAACCTAAGAATGCAGTTTTAAAACAGTATAAACGTCTGCTTGAAATGGACGGTGTAGAACTGGAATTTGAGCCGGAAGCAGTTGATTTGATTGCAAAAAAAGCAATCAAAAGAAAAACCGGTGCTCGTGCCCTGCGCTCAATTGTTGAAGAACTTATGCTTGATGTTATGTACGATATTCCGTCAAAACATGATATGGATAAGTTTGTAATCACAAAAGAAATGGTAGAACGTCAGGAAGAAAAAGAGCAGCAGGCAGAGCTCCTGCATCTTCCCAAAAAAGATGATAATAAAGCTGAGATAGCATAATTTAAAAAATATAACAAACGAGGCGGGTTCTTTAAGAACCCGCCTTCTTAGTTTTATTTTATGTCAATTATACACCCAGAGCTTCTCTGTAGAATTTTTGCAAAATATCTTTTACACAAGTTGTGTTTACTTCACATTTATAAGTATCATTGTTACTGTATGAGATTCGTAAAGTTATACCTAAGTCACCATTGCTTGCTTTTTGACTTACAGGAGATTTGCCTTCTGTGCCACTTGCATATTTTTCGGTGTAAGAGTACATGTTATAGTTATTGTATTTGACAACTTTACTGTCACCTTTGCCAGCTCTATTAGTGAATAATTCTTTCAATGCATTTTCATATAATTCTTTTGTTTTTTGTGCAGCTTTGTCTAGTGCGGCAGTATCATATATTCCTGCAGATTTACAAGCATTTACAATGTTATCAATAATGCCTTTTAGGTTTCCATAACATGTTGCAGCGCAATTCGCCATAAGAGTCATATCGCTAAATGCTTCGTTATCTTTATGATTTCCTATATTTGCCCATCCGCCGCCGTTTTCTCCGGAACCAATATCAACACATTCATTATTGTCATATTCAGGTAAATCAAATGTTTGGACTTTTGTAACAGTAATATTAATTGTTTTAGTTCCAACAATTATACCGTCTATTAGTATGTTAACTTTAACTTGAAACTCGCCGGCGCTGCTGCCACCATTTAATGTAACTTCGCCAGAATCGTTTATGCTAATTAGTGATGAGTTGCTGCTTGAATATGTTATTCTGTCAGTTGCAATATTTTTACCGTCTATTGTGCATGATCTTCCAAGGCTGCCGATGGCTTCGGATTTCCTCATTTCTATCGTAGCTGTTGATTTAGATTGGAATATGCCCCAAATCGAATCACTATCTGATAACCTGAATGTACTAGCGTCGCCAAGTTCTTCAACTTTAGCCAGCAAGTCTGCCATCATTTTTTGAATTTCACTAGATGTAAGTGACTTGATTGTTTGTGCATAATCTTCGCCAAAAATTTCGCTTACTGCTTCTTTGAATGCATTGCTTTTTTTACCAATTATGCCCTTACAGTACATAATAGCGGCATTTTTCAAGTCATCAGGCTTCTGTGAGTCAACAGCTGATTTTTCTAATGCTTTATATAGTACACCCATTTCTGTTGTTGATAAACCGTTCATTCCGTTAGGATAAAAATCTGCTAATTTTGCCTTGATTTGTGATATTGCATAATCAATAACTTTATTTACATCCAGTGGATCGCCGAAATCACCATTTTTAGCTTTTGCAATTGTGTCGTTCATGATTTTATCAAGGGTAGGTAGTTCACCTTTCATAGCTCCGCCAATTTTTTCTGCAATAACGCTGCCTATCTCAGATGCAATTTTATTTTTCAAGTTATCGCTTGAGAATAATTCAGTGACTGTAATTTCCGTCTGCAGTCCCTTAAATTCTTTGCTAGCTTGGAATTCGTTTATTCCAGAGTTTTTAATTGTATTAAAATTACCGAAATTAGAAGTTGTGCATAATCTTGTTATGTATTCTTCAATTGCTTTATCATATAATTCGCTGTATTTTTCATATTGTTCGCTATTTTTAATTGATTCAAGTGATTGAGTCAGATTATTTCTAAGTACTGCTTTTTGCAAATCATTTAAAGAACTGCTTTCTGATACAGTATAACCATAGTTACCCAATAATAGTTTGTCATCATCGTTTGGCATTCCATTTATTGTACTTACATATGCATTAACTAATTCTGTTATCCTCTTAGAAATTGCTTCACCATCAGTATCAGGATTTTTCTTAAGTTCTTCAATATATGTATCAATTATTTTCTTAAGAATCGGGTCATCACCGCTTTTATATCCTTCAATGTCACCCAGTTTTTCTTTTATTAAATCTTGAGCAATATAATCAGCTGTAGTTATTACAACAACTTCTTGTTGAATTCCTTCTAAGAATTCTTGCAGACCGTCCAATTTTCCGCCTTGTCTAATGTATGTTTCGACTCTGTTCAAAATACTTTCTTGAACAGATTTACTCCATGCACCGGTATCTTTTATATTTGCACCTTCGGGAACTTTTAATTTTTCTGCAAATTGCATAGCTGCGTCGTATATTTCAATCTTTTCTTGCATTTTACCAATTTCTTTTTTGTCTAATGCATCAAGATTGCTTTTTGTAGAACCGGCAATTTTTCCGCTCTTAGTCGTATCCAGTTCTTTCCAAAATTTGTTAATTAAATCTTTCTTTGAAGCATCTGTGTCTTCGGCTGTCCAGAGTCCTTCACAATCGAGTAAGTATGCTTTTGCTTCATACTTGACTAAAATGCCGTCACCATTTTTGTCGGCTTCATTAATCCAGTTCCCTTGTTTTGTTAAAAACTGATAAATTCTTGTAACATCGCTCATTTTTTTGCTCCTTTGTTAATCCCTTTTTTCTTTCTCCCTTTGAGGAGAGGGGTGAGGTATTCACCATAGTACAATTTTTCTATTATGTATTACGGCATTTTTTTTAAAAACTTTAGGATTTTTTGTCAAATTTTTCAAAATTGTTACAAAAGTTTACAAAAATCTCCCTCGCCCGCAGCATCCATTCAGTGGGAGAACGACTTGCGAACAGAGGGTGAAAGCGCTGAGCACTCTGCCGAATAAAACAATTAATTATTGTTTTAAGAGAGGAAAGTTTAACGTGAGCAAGTCAAGACAGGGTTGGGGTGAGGCAACAGAATTAGTTTAAAATAGTCTCCCTCGCCCGCAACATCCATTCAGTGGGAGAACGACTTGCGAACAGAGGGTGAAAGCGCTGAGCGTACCTGTTTAACGTGAGCAAGTCAAGACAGGGTTGGGGTGAGGCAACAGAATTAGTTTAAAATAGTCTCCCTCGCCCGCAGCATCCATTCAGTGGGAGA
>JAFVAR010000016.1 GCA_017480425.1 bacterium
CATAGCTGTTGATTAGGGATATGTGTATCGTCGTTTTTAAAGGAGTATAGATATATACTAGCACTACATCCTAAAAATAAAAAAATAAGAATGGAGGATTTTTGTAATAATTCTTAACAATTAATTTTGAAATTAACTGCATTTAGATATATTACAAAAGAAAAGTTGGTTTGAGTACTTTGAACAGAAAACGCTTAATCTAAAATTCATCTTCTGCCATAAGTCTTAGCAAGCGATGTGTTTTTTCCAACTGTTTATGGTTAAGCTTAATTTTTTTCAGCATTTGAAGCTAATTCCGTGTGCTACAAAATTCTGTTTTTGGAATTTCGACGCCAAAAAATGTACTTTTGAGGTAATTTGGTTCACTCAACTTCCGACCAACTTGTCACCCTGAATTTATTTCAGGGTCTTACCAGAATGTAGTAAACATGCCCATTTGGCAAGATGCTGAAACAAGTTCAGCATGACAGCACGCTTATTTTCTTCCGAGCAAATGTCCAGTTAAAAGGTACAACCTGCTTCCGACCGCCAAAAGCCCTACAACGAGTGTAAAAGAACAGTTAGTTTGATTATTCCATTCAGTTAGTTTGATTATTTCGGCAAAACTTTTTCAAATAAATCTCGTTTAATTTCATGATAATATTAATTTATTATTAGGAGTATTTTTATGAAAAAGAGTTTGGTTTTATCGTTAGTCATATTATGTATTTTAGTATCTGTTCCTAATGAGGTTCAGGCAAAGTTTAAACCAAATATTACTGTTGAACAAATGAGAGAAGTAAATGCTTATGGTGATGCAATAGAAACGGCAATTGCAAAACGGCAATATTTTAGAGCAAGCCAAATTGCAGAACAGTTTATAAAGAAATATCCTAATGAACCTGATGCTTTATTTGCGATGGCTAAAACAAGTTATTATTCAGGCAATTCAGATAAGGCAATAGAATATTACACAAAGTGCTATAAATTAGATAATACATACTATCACGCAATAATTAATCGTGGCTTTGTGAAATATCAAAATAAAGATTACAAGGGAGCAATAAAAGATTACACAAAAGCCATCAATATGAAATATGATAATACTAGCATGGCACAGGCTTATGGTAATCGTGCCATAGCAAAATATTTTGCAGGAGATTTAAAAAGTGCATTGAAAGATTATGACAAGGTTTTTGAGTTAGAACCGAATCTTCCAAACATTGACCAAATACATTTCAACAGAGGTTTATGTCGTTATGATTTGGGAGATAAAGCCGGTGCGGATGAAGATTACAAAACAGCACGAAAATTAAATCCTAAAAGAAAATATATTTATTATGATAAAAGAGGTTAAAATGTTTCATCTCTTGCGTATAGCATAGAAAATAAAACAAACTATTAAATTACTTATAAGAACCAACCCGTCTTCCGTTTTTATCATACTGTACTGTTCTGCCGGAAGAATCGGTTTTAAAATATCCCGTTCTTTGTCCATTTTTATCATAAGCTTGTAGGTTGGGCATACCTGCCCAACAATAAATTTTTAGTGCAATTATTGGACAAAAAGTGCAAATGAGCGGACATTTTTGTTACCGAAATAGGACATTTCGGACATTTCGACTCAAACCATTTCCGACCTTTTTAAATCGGCAAAGGCTGGATTGCTTCGGGCTTTCGCCCTCGCAATGACAGTTACCTCTCCCGACCAAATGTCCTGTTAAAAGGTATAAATCAACCTGCTTCCGACCGCCAAAATCCCTACAACGAGGGGACTTTGCTAAAAATTATCAAACTAACCATCTCTGTCAAACTGATTGTCTTACTACAACATACACCGTTTGCAATTCTCAAACTGCCAGAAAAATTGTAACTATAAAAGCCACCTTGCGGTGACTTTTAATGGAGGAGGAATAGGGATTCGAACCCTAGGTACGCTCGCACGTACGACGGTTTTCAAGACCGCTCCAATCAACCACTCTGGCATTCCTCCATAACTTTATAATTTAGTGCTTAATTGGCTCACTTGTATATACTATCTTAAACATAATTTGTTGTAAAGAGTTTTTTGATTTTTCTTGATTTGGCAGCTTTATATAGCATGCGGAAATTTTAAAATTCATGATATGATGGTTTTGGGGAGTATGTTATGTTTGATTATTTTAAGGGATTTATCACAGATAAAAAAAGAAATTCAAAAGGGTCGTATTTAACAATTGAAGTTTCCGGCATGGGGTATCTTTTGGAAGTGACTGACAGAGATTTTGATTCAATTAAAGTGAATGAAGACAGAGCACATAAAATTTATTCATACCTTTTACACAGGGAAGATGCAATGGCTTTATACGGGTTTTTGAACAAAGAAACCAGAGATATTTTCCAAATTTTGATTTCTGTGTCAGGAGTCGGCGCAAAAATGGCGATTGCACTTTTGAATGAATTTGATGCCTGTGATGTTATTTCACTTGTTATAGAAGGTAACTACAAAGAACTCACAAGAGCAAAAGGAGTCGGTCCAAAACTTGCACAAAAAATTATTTTGGAATTAAAAGACAAGTTAATAAAAACCGAACTTCCTCAGGGTTCATTGTCTAAAACTATTCCGCAGACTCAAGCTATATCTGACACTCAATCTGTGCTTCTGTCATTGGGATATGAGGAAGACGAAATTGAGAAGGCTTTAAACAGAGTATTGCCGTCAGTATCAGATTCAACAAGTCCTGAAGAGGTTCTGAGGCTGACTTTGACAACACTTTCAATGTAAATTATTGTAACTATTTTTTGTGAAAGTAGCAAAAATTTTTTTCAGTAGCTTTATATATAAAAAAGAAGGTTTATATGAATTTCAACATCCCAACTGCCGCAATACATAGAATAACGTTTAAACAAGAGACCTCAGCTACAAAGCAAAACCGTGGAGGCTCAAATAGAAGCCTTAGCACGAACCAGGCTGCATTTGAAAGAAATCCTGAAAGTGACTCTTTTGAATTCTCGATTGGATATATTAATGACACGCACGGTCAAACAAACAACATGATGCGTATTTTGTCAGGCTTAAAGGGTGATTTAAAGTTATCGGCAGGTGACAACGACATAGGAGATGAAAAGAACAAAAATGTGCACAAAGCTACTTATAAATTTCTAAACATTGCCGGCGTTGTTGCTTCTGCGCTTGGAAACCACGAAATGGATACTACTCAGGCTGATTTGATAGATTCATTAAACGGCTATAACGGAGATTTACTTGCTGTTAATTTAAAAAAGGATATGTTGGAAGACCAGGATCCAAATGATATTGCTGAATTTGGCAGAGACCATTTGGAAGAAAAGCTCAAAGGCTCAAAAATAGTGGAAGTAAAGGGTGAAAAAGTAGGTTTAATCGGCGCTTCTCCAATGGATATGTTTGAAAGATTAACACATGGCAATTATCATTTAGATTGTCATGTCGATGAATTGGAAGATACAATTGACGACATTCAGGATGAAATTGATTCGTTGAAAGGACAGGGGATAAATAAAATAATTTTGCTCTCTCACCTCGGACATAAACGAGATCAAATCGTAGCAAAAAATACTGAAGGCATAGACATAATAATCGGCGGTCATACACATGAGCTTTTAGAAGGAATAAGGGAAGGTGAAAATCTGTTCTATTCAAAGACAGGAGAGCCGGTTGTTCTTACTGAAGCAGGCAAAGACGGAAATTATTTCGGCCAATTGAATGTTGCATTTGATAAAGACGGAGTTCTTACAAAAGTTCAAAACAATATTGGTGAAACTCATAAATTCCATAAAAATATGATACATCAATATATGTTTGATGAAATATTAGGCAAAGCTGATAAAGTAGGATTTATTCTTCAAGCACCTCCGCCTCCTAAATCATTGCTGGAAGAAAATCCTCATGCTAATTTTGTCTGTGATGCAATGAAAGATGAAATGGGTGCTGATATTAGTGTATGGAATAACAGCGGTATACGTAACTTTTTCCACGAAGGAACAATAGATTCTCGTGACATTAAAGATATTGCGCCTTTCTTTGACAGAATGTCCCTCGCTGAAGTTTCAGAAAAAACCCTTGTAGATGCTTTTAAATCAGCAGTTGAGACAACTTGCAAAAGTCATGGCAATAAACCGGGATTACTTGCAGTTTCAGGTTTGAATTATACGGTAAACATTAAAGAAGGCAAACTGAAAGCAATGAATTTTGTTGATAAAGACGGAAATGAAACTCCTATTAATATCAATAACCCGAGAGCAGATAAAATGTATAAATTAGCAACTGATGAATATATGATGTCTGAAGGTGCCGATTATGCAATTTTAGCACCTGCAGATAAATGCTTGAAAATTCTTCCTTATGACAAAGATGTTTTAACTTGTAACTACATAAAAAAATTAAAAAAGCCGATTGTTATAAATCAAACAGGCAGAATTAAATACGAAGGTTAGGTTTTATAATAATTCCTTAATTGCTGCCGGAAAATATTTTACAAGTTCAGATGCCAGGACAGAATATTCCGTTAAATCTTGTGACGCAATTTCTCCTGCTCTGGAATGTAAATATACACCCAGTTTTGCTGCCTCAAAAGGCTCCATTTTTTGTGCAAGAAGTCCTGAAATAATTCCTGCCAGAATATCACCTGTTCCGGCTTTTGCCAGTGCAGAATTTCCGTACTGATTAACAAATATTCTTTCTTCTTTACATATAATTGTTCTGTGATTCTTGAGTACAACAATACATTTATACTTTTTACTCAATTCTTTTGCTGCAAATTTTAAATCATTTAATATGCTATCGACTCCTAAAAGCCTTGCTGCTTCCATAGGATGAGGTGTAATTATTGTATTTTGAGTTAGTTTAAAGCTGTCAAATTTTGCAAGTATATTCAATCCATCTGCATCAATTACTGTTGGTAGTCTATATTTTTGTGCCAGATTTATAAATTTTTTAAAATCTGATACTGTTCTTTTTTCTCTTCCCAACCCGCATCCTATAAGTAAAACAGTGTAGTTTTTAAAAGATTTTATTGCGTTCTCTCTTGAAATATAAACTGCTTCAGGCAGCAACTTTGATACAGTATCTATGACAGCTTTATCGGCCGCCAATGCAGCGTATCCTGCGCCAACCTTAAGTGCTGCCAATGTTGACAGATACGCTGCACCAATAAAATTATCAGAACCTGCAATGTTAAGGACTTTTCCAAAAGTTCCCTTATTTGAATTCTGCGGTCTTACAGGCATTATATACTCAGACATTATGTGCATTCCTTTTTATTAGAGTCCGATTTGACGAATAACTTCATATACAGCAATTGCAACTGAATTTGAAAGATTTAAACTTCTCTGACCTTCTACCATTGGCAAAGTTATAGCGGAATCTTGAGTTACATATTCATTAGGAAGTCCTCTTGATTCAGGACCAAAAACAAGAAAATCACCTTCTTTAAACTTTATATCAGTATATTTCTTTTTAGATTTTGTTGTAAGATAAAAAAATCTTCCATTAGGAAATTGTTTATACATTTCGTCCATAGACTCAACTTTATGCAAATCTACATTTTGCCAATAATCCATACCGGCTCTTTTGACATACTTGTCTGTTAGAGCAAATCCCAGTTTTCCAACTAAATACAAAGATGCCCCTGTGCAAACACAAAGCCTTGCAATATTTCCTGTATTTGCAGGTATTTCCGGTTCATACAAAACCACATTAATTTTTGACATAATAACAAGACCTCAAAATAAAATATTTTCGAACTCTTATAAAGGTAGTTTTACTTATCCTTCAATAACTCTTTTAGCTTCAATCATTACAGGCAAACCACGAACAACACAGAATACAATTGCAACAACTGCCGTCCAATATGCAATTGTCCAGATTAAATCAGCATGCTGAATTCCCGGGATTTTTGCAGCAACAATAAGTACAAATGCAGCGACTTTTGCAACTGCATAAGTTATTCTCATAAACTTTGAACCTGTTATCCACTTGCAGACCGGATTTACTTGCATTCCAAATGGGGTAAGTCCTTTTTCCATTGCAGCACTTCTTATTGTGTCAGTAATAAATCCTCTTGTTAGTGCAATTAGCGGAAATAGAATATTTAACCAACCCATAACTGCAAAAAGTACCCAATAAGTATTTTCCACAATTCTGTCGCCCATTATATCCAGAAGAGCGCCAAATTTAGAGACCTCATTAAATTTTCTTGCAACATATCCGTCTACACCGTCAAGTGAAAAAGCTATTATTGTCAAAATTAATGCCCACAAATATGCGGTTGTATTACCCTGAAAGCAATATATAAGATAAGCCGCCGCAAACATAACAAAAATTCTAAATATTGAAATAAAATTTGCCATAATATCCCCTTTTATATTTGACTTAATTAATGCCTTAATTTACCACGCCTCATCCCTTCATTCTTGATAAAGCAAAATTTGTCTTATCAAGTTCATCTTTCTTTGAACCAAGCATTATACTTTCTGCTTCTTCTAATATGCTAACAACTTCATATCCGTTAGCTCCGTCTGAGCGAGCTTTTTGTCCGGTTTCACAACAATTTACGAAGTGTTGGCAAGCTAATTTCAGCGGTTCAATTTCAAGATAGTCTAAAGCGACATTCTGTGTATTTGCCGGTATAAAATTATCATAAATTTTTAATTTATCTGTTTGTGCACAATCATCAAAAATTGCAGTCGCCTTTGTTCCACGTACCAATAGATTTACGTGCTTTTGAGGAGTTATCCAGCTGTCAGAAATATGAGCAATAATGCCGTCTTCAAATTCTATACCTAAATGAGTTATATCCATTATGTTATTTCTGTCGCTTGATGCACCTATTGCAGATATTACTTTTAACGGTTTTTTCCCTGTTACGTATGCAACCATTGCCACATCATGCGGCGCCAAATCCCACATAACACTTCTGTCATTTTTATGATAATTAACATTTAACCTGTCACTTTGAGCATAAACAATTTCTCCAAGCTCTCCTTCTTCTATAAGCATTTTTAATCTGTTAACCGCCGGATGATATAGAAGCAGATGGTCAACCATTAAAACTAAATTCTTTGATTCTGCAAGTTCCATCAGCTCTCTTGCTTCCTCTGCAACTGTCGATATCGGCTTTTCAACATAAACATTTTTGCCTGCTTCCAACATAGTTTTTACTATTTTGAAATGTGTATGGCTTGGAGTTACAACTGCAACTCCTGTTATCGCAGGATTATTAATAATGTCATTAAAATCTTTTGTTGTAGTAACTCCCGGGAATTGTTCATTTACAGCTTTAAGTGATTCGTCATCTAAATCACAAACCATCTCTAAGACATTTAGATTATAAAAATTACGGACAATATTTTTGCCCCACATACCCATACCTATTACAGCTATTTTTTGATTGTTCATACTTTCTCTTTCCCCTCTAATTATATGATATTATATTACAAGGGAATCAATGAGTAAAGACATACAGATATTAAGATTGTATTAATAATCTACACGTCCCCTTGCTTTTAGGTATTCTCTGATTTGGTTAAGTGAGTATTGGATTATTCTTGTAATACGAGACGGTGAAAGTCCTATTGTTGTTGCAATATCTTTTGCCTGCATATTTCTGTAGAATCTGTATTCGACAACGGTTCTTTCTTTTTGGGGTAACTTTGCTATGGCTTGTTTAATAAGTTTGCTCATTTCTACAATTTCAGCTTGTTCATCAGGCATAGCAGACGGATCTTTTATAAAATCAAACGGAGAAGCGTTATCAGTTGCTGCAGCCGCCAATCCGTCAATTGATAAAATCGTCTCATAAACAGCTTCACGGACTTTTGCGGGAGAAATTGCGAATCCCATATCTTCATCAGAAGCTATGTCTCCGGAATCTGCGCTGCTATCTGAAATATAACTGTCTGTGCCTTCAGATTCTCCGTCTTCAGCCTTGTGCTTAAGTGTATACCACTTATAACGATGTCTCAGCTCATTTCTTATAGCCCATTTTACGGCAGTGCCTATATATGCATCATTATACTTGGCGAGTTGTTCTTCTGTTTTATCTTTAATCAGTGATTGCACAGCAAGAATACCTATACTAACCAATTCTTCATACTCTATCATATGGTTAGGCATTCGTCTGTGTTCTAATCTTGCAATTTTTTGTACAATACCTACGTATTGATTGATTAAAGTCTTATTATCCATCTTCTCTTATTAAACTTAACCTTTTTTAATATTACCTTGATTTTTTGAAATTTTCAAGGTTTTTAGCTCCTCCATATATATGAAAATAAAAAGTATAATAGTTTCGTTTTACTGATTTTGCTTATTTTTTAAGCCATAAACAAATAATAGAATTTCAGCAACTGCTTTATACAATTCCGGAGGAATCTGCTGGTTTAAGTCAACCATTCTGAAAAGAGCTCTGGCTACCGGAGGATTATCTATAACAGGAACATTGTGCTCTTGAGCTATTTTAATTATTTTTTTAGCCATCAATTCTGTTCCTTTTGCTGTTAATGTCGGTGACTGCATAGTTTCTGCATCATATTTTAATGCACAGGCGACATTGACTGGATTTCTTACAACAAAATCCGCATCCGGCACAGAGTCCATTGCACCTTGTTGCAGCATCTGCATACGTCTTTGTCTTAAAGCAGCTTTTACATGCGGGTCTCCTTCAGAGTTTTTGTATTCATCCTTAATTTCTTTAAACGACATTTTTTGGTCTTTTAAAAATTTCCATTTTGTTACTCCATAGTCAGCAGCGGCAATAATCAAAAATGCAATGCAAGCTTTGTATATAAATTCTACAATAAGTTTACCGAATTCAATCATTACTGCAAAATGATTATCAATCGCAGCAAGCATTAAAATACTTTCAAGATGAGAACTGTATACAGACCACCCAACTATTCCTAATACAAGTACTTTAACAATATTTTTCCCGAGTTCAAAAAGAGTTTTTACCTGAAAAAGGTTTTTAAAATACTTTGTAGGATTAAGTTTATCAAGTTTTGGTACTAGTGGAGCAGTTGCAACCAGTGGCCCTACCTGCATAAAGTCCCCCAATATTGCAATAAATGCCGCCACAAAAAGAATAGAACCTATTATTGCAACAGTCGGGATTAATGTAACTGTCAGGATATAAGTAATACCAATATTATCAATATGTTGATTCGGAATCTGCTCATATATTGTTTTGAAAAGTCCTACAATCAACTTCCATATAACAGGAGCAAGTAAATTTATAAATGTAAACATGACAAGCAGAGAGAGCGCCGTCGAGACGTCTTTTGATTTTACAACCTGCCCTTCTTTTCTTGCTCTTTCAAGTTTCTGAGGGGTGGCATCAAATTGTTTATCTTCATCTCCCATTTGTGATACCTGTTTGTCAGATTAATGATATTTTACCATGAATTTTTGATTTGTGTTAATCTAATATTATGTTCCTAAAGGAGGTCTCTATGCAAAGATTTTTTATAAGCTTATTATTACTATTACTAACTGTAATATGCTCAATCGGCAGTTATTTATACCTTTCCGACAATGCACAATTTGCAGGGATATTCTTTGCAGGATTAATATTTGGTATTTTATTAATGAATTTAAAACTAAATGTCAAGAATGACAAACTAAAATCATATAAAAGAGAGCTGGAAAAAGAATCCGTTTCATCAGATGAAAATTCTGCAAAAGTAAAAGTGCTTGAATCAAAAATTGAGGTCCTGGAAAAAGCTTTAGAAAATGCCTTAAAGAAATAATTCTATTTTGTGAATTTTTGTTAATCTGCATCCGATGTATCTATTTACATAATGTATAATATATAATACAATAAACCTAGAATTAGTAAACTTGCGGGATGTGTTCATATGCGAACGGGGATAATAAACGGGTTTTATACCAGCTATACCGAAATTCCAATATTTAAAGAAATTACGCAGAAAAAAGAAAGGAACGTAATCAGACAAGAGGTTTTTGACGAATTTAAATATAATGAGAAGAATCCCAACTCCCAACTAAATGAACAACTTAAAAAGCAAAATAATTTATTAAAGTATAACGTTTTAGCTTTATTGCTTGTAGGCAGCGCAATAATATTAGCTCCTTTACTCAAGAATAAATCCGGAATTAAAGATGCAAAAAATATTATAAAAAAAGATTTTGAATCACTTGCTGAACGCAATGATATCCCTACACTTAATGATTGTAAGAATTTAAATAAAAATCTTAAGGATATATTGGAAAAGAAAGTAGATTTCATTAATTCTTCAAATGAAGCACGTCAAAAAGCCGGAAAAAGTACGGACAACAATTTAATTCTGCTGTATGGTCCTCCGGGTGTCGGTAAAACCTTTTTTGCCCAAATCCTTGCTAAAACAACTAATGCTGATTTTATGGAAATAAAATTTGCGGACTTTAATTCCAGATGGGCAGGAGAAGATATAGAAAAAATGCAATCGCTTTTTGATGATATACTCTCAAAAGCCGGCGCAAACCCTGACAAACGTTTTGTTGTTGCATTTAACGAAATAGATACAAGCATACAGCCGATAGACCGCCTTAGAAACTTTTCGGGTAGCGGGCATCTTATGAGTAAAATTGAAGAACGCTCTACTCTGTTAAATTATTTAGATTCGTTTGCAAAAACTCCAAATGTTACAGTTGTCGGAACAACCAACTTAACTCCTTATAATAATGGATTGGACGGTGCTGTATTAAGCAGATTTAGTGAACTTGCAGGAGTTGACTATCCTTCAAAAGAAGCATTATTTGAAACTATGAAGTTTTTATTAAACTCTTTTGAAAGCGGTAAAAAGGTTTTATTAAAATCAGATAAAGAACTAAAAGAGCTTACGGAAAAAATGGCAGGCAGGAATTGTTCTTACAGAGATTTAAACAAAGTTATTAGTAATTCAAAGGATTTTTATTTAAAAGATGTTAATAAAAATTTTAATACAGAATATGAATACGAATATCTTAAAAAAGGATATGAGAGTTTGAGAGAGACTGACGGCGAAATTGCCGCAGCAGGTAACAGGAGGAGAAAAGATGAGGGTAAATCAAATTACTTTAGCAAACTATGGCGGAATATCAAAGAAAAGTTTAGTAAAAAATGTTAAATACGAACAAAATCCAACAGAACAACAATCTCCGGCATTCAGAGGTGATACGGGAAGGTTCATAGGCGGAACATTAGGATTAATCGCAGGACTTGCAACTGCTGCTGTATTTGCTGCACCGGCAGCTGTTGTAGCAGGAGTATTTACAATTGCCGGTTCAAAGTGGGGGCATGATCAAGAAGAAGAAATAAAAGAATCCAAAAATAACAAAAAAAATGGCAAATAAGACACGGATTCAAATGAAAGTAAATAAAATTACTGGTAAAAAACAAAAAGAGGATTAATAATGCGCATAAATTTTACAGATTACAACTGTAAATCAAACCATCTTACATACAAAGAAAATTTAAAAAATACTGATACAAAAAAAGCTGCGTCATCAACGTTTGCAATTGATGAAAATGAGATAAAAAAAGAAATAGATAAAAATGATAAGAATAATGCTTTAATAATAGGGAGTTCTATTGCTTTAGCAGTGTTACTTCCGACTGCATATTTTTTAATATCAAGAGGCAAAGGCGGCAAAGGATATCAGAGCGAAACGTTAAACGATTTTATATCAGGCGGTTTTCGTTCCCTTAAAGATGATACAAAAATCCCAACATTGGATTCGTGTAAAAGTATAAACGAAAAATTAAGAAATCTTCTAAAAGAGCAAGTAGCTCTGACAAATGCATCAGCAGAAGATTTAGAAAAACTTGGTATGACAAAAACTTCGAAAAAAATTCTTTTGTGCGGTCCGGCAGGAGTCGGAAAAACACACTTTGCAAAAATATATGCCAAGACACTTAATGCGGATTATATGGAAGTTTCTTATGGTGATTTGAATAAAAGATACACCGGAGAACATATAGAAAATATCAAAAATATTTTTGAAGAAATAATAAAAACTGCCGATAATAATAAAAGTAAACAATATGTAGTAACATTTAATGAAATAGATGCTATTATAGTTCCTCATCAAGGACTTGTAGAAAGTGGCGGCGGTCATATTACTTTCAAAAAAGAAGAAAGAAATTTATTCTTAAATTATTTGGACGAAATTTCACGCAGAACTTCGAACATTACTGTAATTGGAACAACTAACAGCCTCCCGAATAAATATAGCATAGATGAAGCTGCTCTGAGCAGATTCGGAACAAAAATGAATGTAGATTATCCTGATAAGAACTGTTTATATGAAGCTTTAAAAGCTCATCTGACAGAAATCGCAGGAGATAAGTTTATAACGGAGAATGACGCAAAAATAAGCGATTTTGCAGAAAAATTATTTTTAAGAAAAGCATCTTTCAGAAATTTGGATGATATTGTTGAAGGCGCAAAACATGGCAGGTTGAACCACTATATGACTTCTGGGGAAACAAAGTTCAAATTTGAATTTTTGGAAAATGCAGAAAAGGCTTGCGAAGTTACTGACGGAGAAGCATCTGGTGTTGCAAAAGCTGCATAATTTTCGGTAAAATTTATACTAAAACGTACAGTCTTGCTTTGAACCAAAATTTATTGTAGAATTGTCTTAATAAAAGAGCATTTTATGACTCTTATTATAAAGTTTATACCTTTCAAGGAGAGATTTATGAGCGAAGATACTAAGAAGATTTTAAGTTATGTCCCAACTGTAATTGAACAATCATCAAGAGGTGAAAAATCCTTTGATATTTTTTCGAGATTGTTAAGAGAAAGAATTATATTTTTGGGTACTGAAATAGATGATGATGTAGCAAATTCGATTGTTGCACAGCTGTTACTGTTGGATAGCGAAAATCCGGAAAAAGATATTATGTTATATATAAATTCTCCGGGAGGAAGTGTAACTGCGGGATTTGCGATATATGACACAATGCTCCATATAAGAGCTGACGTTCAGACAATCTGTCTCGGTCAAGCGGCATCAATGGGTGCATTCTTATTGTCATCTGGAGCAAAAGGTAAGAGAATGGCTCTTCCGAATTCAAGAATTATGATTCACCAGCCTTTGGGTGGTGCAAGAGGTCAGGCAACAGATATTGAGTTGGAAGCAAAAGAAATTATGAGAATGAAAGAATTATTAATTGGCATTATGGCAGAAAATGCCGGTCAGGATTACGAAAAAGTAAAAGCGGATTGCGAACGTGACCACTATTTATCTGCTCAAGAATCTGTTGAATATGGCTTAATTGATAAAGTTGTAACTTCTGTTTAATAAATAAAAAAATCTAAAGTAAAATAGAGGACAGTCTAAGTACCTGTCCTCTATTTTTATGTTAGAATGAAAAGCATAAAAGGAGAGTCGTAATGGAAGCAGTTATGGAAAAAAATATTGATTGGGGTAATTTAGGATTCGGATATATCAAAACAGATTACAGATACGTATCTGAATATAAAAACGGTAGTTGGGATGAAGGTACACTCACTACTGATGAAAAAGTTGTTTTGAATGAAAGTGCGGGAGTTCTTCAGTACGCTCAAACTTGTTTTGAAGGGTTAAAAGCATATAAAACAGCAGACGGAAAAGTAGTTTGCTTTCGACCTGATTTGAATGCAAAGAGAATGGCTGATACTTGCAAAAGATTGGAAATGCCGGTATTTTCAGAAGAAAGATTTGTTGATGCGGTAATAAAGGTTGTAAAAAAGAATATTAAATATGTGCCTCCGTATGGTTCAGGTGCAACTCTCTATATAAGACCGTACATGTTTGGTACAAATCCTGTTATGGGAGTAAAGCCTGCAGATGAATATCAATTTAGAATATTTACATCCCCTGTCGGACCATATTTTAAAGGCGGAGCAAAACCAATTACATTGAGAGTTCCTGATTTTGACAGGGCTGCTCCCCACGGAACCGGTCATGTTAAAGCTGGATTAAATTATGCAATGAGCTTGCATGCTATTGTTGATGCTCATAAGCAAGGATTTAATGAAAATATGTACTTGGATTCCGCAACAAGGACAAAAGTTGAAGAAACTGGCGGAGCAAACATAATATTTGTAACAAAGGATAATAAAGTTGTTACACCAAAGTCAAGTACAATATTACCTTCTATTACAAGACGTTCTTTAATGTATGTAGCAGAACATTATTTGGGCCTTAAAACAGAGGAAAGGGAAATTTTATTTAGTGAAGTCAAAGATTTTAATGAATGTGCATTATGTGGAACGGCTGCAGTATTGTCTCCTGTAGGAAAAATTTTTGACCACGGAAAAGAAATCGCATTTCCTTCCGGCATGGAAAAGATGGGCGAAGTTACAAAAAAATTGTATGATACGCTAACAGGAATTCAAATGGGTACAATAGAAGCTCCTGAAGGATGGATAAAAGTAATAGAATAATTTTAGTAAAAAATATGGAGATTGTATCTCCATATTTTCAAATTGCAGTCTCGGAAATTAACAACTTATTTATCAAATTTGAGATACAAATTGCTCAAGTTTTTTAATAAATTCATCTTTTGATAAATTGGGAAGAATTTCTTTTACTGTTGTTATACCTTTAACTTCCTCTTTAAACAGCTTTTCTAAAAATTCTTTATCATACCCGAACAAAATTGAGCCATGCTGTAGTATATATCCGTCTTTACGAAATTGTGCAGAGCCTATAATCTTATTTCCTTTATAACAAACATCAGCTCCGGTTGAAAGAAGCATACAATAATCGAAATGAGTCGATATTTTTTTATTTTCTCCAAAATCTAATTTAATTCCAAGAGTCTTAAAAAAATCTATTAAAATACTTGAAATATATTTATAAGATTCCGTAACATTACTTCCATTAGGAATAATATCAATCGGAGTAATGCAGCTGTATGTAACTTCATCATCATGCAATAGTGCTCTTCCTCCGGTAAGACGTCTTACTGAATCTATATCATCAGGTAAAAAATTATCTTTTTGGTTTCTTCCTATAGAGACGCACCTCGGAGACCAACCATACAATCTAAATACAGGCTCTTTTGATTGATTTTGAATAGCATTATCAAGGAAATCGGAGTCTATCTTCATATTCTCTTTGCCGGTATGAACGCTGTATTTAATAAATTTCATACTAGTTTCTTTCCATAGCTTTTTTTATCAATGCGTCATCATTTGTGTGTTCAGCTAAAGGTTTTGGAATAAATAAGTCCAGATATCTCCTTATTGCATATTGATCAGTCATGCCGGATATATAATCTGTAACAATTTGAATCAATTCTTCACCATTATAATATTGATTTAAAAATTCCATATAATATTCAAAAAGCGAAGTTATAATATTTTTTGCCTTTTTCTCTTCTGCCTTTGCAATAGGGTCAAGATATACATTGTCAAACATCCAGGTTCTCAGTTTTGTTACATAAAACCAACCCTCTTCAGACATAGTTACTTTCGGCTGATTAATTGAACTTGATATTACATCAGTTATCATTTTTCCAAGCCTGTATGATTGATTTGAAGAAAAATATTCAATGCAATCTTTGGGCAAATCGCCTTCTGAAATTATCCCCGCACGAACAGAATCTTCAATATCGTGGTTTATATACGCTATTTTATCTGCATATTGAACAATTTGAGCTTCAGGCGTTTTGGGCTTATACCCCCAAGTATGAGTTAATATTCCGTCTATAGTTTCCTGACACAGATTCATATCTTCCAACGTTTCCACAACTCTTACGCTTTGAAGATTATGATGAAATCCGTTGGGTAAAAGTGAATCTAACGTTGATTCTCCACAATGTCCAAATGCTGTATGTCCTAAGTCGTGTCCCAGTGCAATTGCTTCAACTAAATCCTCATTCAGTCTCAATGCCCTAGCCATAGTTCTACCAATTTGAGAAACTTCCAATGTATGAGTAAGTCTTGTGCGGAAGTGATCATTATACGGAGAAAGAAAAACCTGAGTTTTATGTTTCAATCGTCTGAAAGACTTTGAATGCAATATTTTATCTCTATCCCTTTGAAATGCAGTTCTTATTTCAAATTCTTCGTTACGAGGCTTTTTTCTTCCTTTCGACTCTTTACACTTAGTTGCAAACGGACTCAGAATTTCAAACTCACGCTCTTCTAATTGCTCTTTTATTGTTTTATTATCAGTTTTCATAACTGAATTATACATAAAATCTATTTTCTTGGCTACCCCAAAAGTTGTATTTTTCTTATAAATAGTGTATCATATACCTTGTATACATGGGAGAGAGAAAATGATTACAAATCCGCAGTTTGTTATAAGTTTATTGTTGGCACTTGGCTTAGGATTTCTTTTGGGATTGGAAAGAGAGCTGACAAATAAGTATGCAGGACTGAGAACGCATATTCTTGTATGCATGGGAGCTTGTATTTTTACATTAATTTCTATATACGGATTCCCGACTTTTGCTATTGGAGATAATGTCATAGTTAATCAGGCAACCGGGATAAGAGATACAGCAAGAGTTGCTGCGCAAATAGTCACCGGTATTGGTTTTATAGGCGCAGGTACAGTTCTCAGAAATGGTCCTATGGTATTCGGGCTTACGACTGCTGCAACGCTATGGATAGCTGCAAGTATCGGTATGGCTTGCGGTGCCGGCATGTATGACATTGCTATTATTTCTACTGTAATTAGCGTGGGAGTATTAACATTAATTCGTATATTTGAAAAACAATTCTTACCATCAAGTTCAAAACAGTTAAAAAGATACAAAGTTTCAGTATATTGCAGTGGAGATGATGCAAAAAAAATATACGATTATTTAACGGAAAAAGTAGAATGCATAAGAGACTTTACATCTAAAAAATTAATTGAAAACCCTAAGAAATCAAAAATAACTTCATCGTTTGATATTTGCAACAAAAAATTAATTGATGTGATTTATAAAGATTTAACAGACATGACAGATGCAGATTCTTTAAGCTTACAGGAAGTAAATGAATAATACAACAGCCAATAAAATAATTAACAATATAAAATCCGCAATTTTTGCTTATGCAAGAACGATTATTATCGCTTTTCTGGTTGCTCTTGTATTTACATCAGTGTTATCAATTCATGCAAAAAATGAAATGATTAAAAACTTGTACGCTAATGTACAAGAGAGAAAAAAAATGGATGAACTTATTGCCAGACAACTCGTTGCGGAGTCGGATATAATTCAGACCCTGGCTAATAAAAAATATTCCGTTTGTCTACAGGTTGGAAATCTTTATGAAACAATACAAGATTATAAAAATGCAGAATATGCATATAAATTAGCAGTATCGAAAGCTAAACGAGGAATGTATGTTCCCTATTATAAACTCGCATCAGTGTTGATTGCACAAGGCAAATATAATGAAGCCGAAGAGTTAATTAATTCTGTAACTGATGTAAATAATAAAGAATTAATAAAATTTAAAACTCGAGCATACCTAAACATGGGAGACAAATATTACTCGGAAGGAAAATTTTTAAGTGCTGCTAAGAATTATGAAAAGTCGAAATTTTACTATGACAGATTCAAAAAAAGTGATAAAAAAATAACTGATGCAATAACGGCAAGGCTTGTCAAATCATATGTAGATGCTGCAGATATCATTGTTAAAAACGGGTACAATTCTGATGCCGTAAGATTTTTAAAGAAGGCGGAACAATATGCGCCGGATGATATTTCCATAAAGTATAAGCTGGCAATAATATATTCTGACTTGGACCCGGTTGAATCTGTTGAATATTTTGAAGGATTAATAACTAAAATGCCTCAGTACATTGACTATAGCACATATAATAATACGCTGATAAAAGCAGCAAATATTGCTGATTTGGAAGGCAGACCTGCTCAAGCAAAATATTTCAGATACAGAATTCACTCAATTGATTTATTTGTTAATAATAAAGTTGTTTACAAAAATGACGTATCAGCTTCAATCCTGTCTTTTTCAATAAAAAATTTCTTATTCCGATATAACTTGAAAGGTAAATTTAGAATTACAAATGAGTCTAACTCTGATATATATAAGCTGTATGCTGATTTTGTTTTGAAACAGGGAGATAAAATAAAAGAGATAATAACCGTAGACTGTTTAAAAGACGGAAAACCCCTATATTCAAACGGAGATAGTTCTGACGATATTGAAGTGAAATTTAAGAAGAAAGTTTTTACTAAAAAAGAACTTGAAAATTATTCAATAGATGTTTATTTGTATAAAGACGAAAAATATAAAACACTGGATGCATCTTTTAAAATTCCGCAAAAGTCATTTGATTTAACGGACAACCCTAACGAATAAGTTTTGGAGCAGCGCCAAGTAGTGTTTTGGTATAAGTATCTTTCGGGAAATTAAAAATATTTTCGGTTAAATTTTCTTCTACAAGCTTTCCAAAATACATTATACCAACTCTGTCTGCGATGTATCTGATAACATTCAAATCATGAGAAATGAACAGGATTGTTAAATCTCTTGACGCTTTTAAATCTTTTAACAGATTTATGATTTGTGCTTGAATACTTGCATCCAATGCGCTCACAGGTTCATCTGCAATCAAGAATTTCGGATTTAAGATTAGTGCTCTTGCGATTGCGATTCTTTGTCTTTGACCTCCTGAAAATTGATGCGGGTACAAATTTAATACATTTTCACTCAAACCGACATCATTTAAAATATCCCTTATCATCGCCTTCTTTCTGTTTACCGAATATTCCGTATTTATATCAAGCGGTTCTTTTAAGATATCACGAATTTTCATTCTGGGATTCAAACTGGAATACGGATTCTGAAAGACCATTTGCACTTCACTTGGGTATTTTTTCATTATATCTTTGTCTTGTTTAAATATACTTTTTCCTTCATAAAGTATATCTCCGCATTTGGGAATTACAAGCTTTGTTATGGCTTTTGATAAAGTAGATTTTCCACATCCGGACTCACCTGCCAGCGCATAAATTTCTCCTTTGCGAATACTCATTGAAACATCATTAACAGCAATTACACTATTGTCGACTCCGTTTCGTGTTGTTTTATATTCTACTGTAAGATTTTTTAACTCTAATAAATTATCCATATATCTATTCTATCATTATTTTTATCGCAATTAAATATATAAACGGACAATTTCATGATAAAATAAGCAAAAGGGGTATAATATGGAATTTTTGAAAAAACATATTTCAGCAAAAAACGTTGTATTTTTTATAATAATGTTACTATTCTTGTTTTTTTTAACAAGAATAAAAGACATTGCAATTTTGTTTTTTGCTTCTTTTGTAATTTCTTGTTCGTTGAATCCTTTGGTTGATAAATTATCAAAAAAAATGAGCAGGGGACTGGCATCCGGACTTGTGTTACTGGGATGTTTATCTGTATTTTTTGCATTTTTGATTCCTATAATTGTAATGGGCGGAGTCCAGATAAAATCTTTCTTAAATCTAATTCCGGAACACTTTGCGGCTTTTAAACAAAACTTATTAAGCTTACCTATATTTGCCTCAACGAACTTAAGTAATTTAGATTTAGGGAATTTGGTTTCTTCTGCTTCCGGAGTAACCTCTGATGTTGTATCAAAATCCATAGATTTTAGTAAAGACATTGCATCCGGATTAATTTATTTTCTTGCAGGTTGTATTATAATATACTACTTTATGGCAGACAGAGATACCGTTAAAAATGCTTATTTAAGCCTTTTCCCGCAAGATTTAAAAGAAAAGGCAAAAAATATTATTGAATCAATATCGCAAAAAATTGGCGGATACGTAGTTGCGCAAATTGTAACAATGACAAGTGTCGGTTTAATAGTGCTTATAGGCTTATTAATATTGAGAGTGGATTATGCTCTAATTTTAGGATTGATTACAGGAATATTTGATATAATTCCTGTAGTTGGGCCTGCTCTTGCTTTTGTTATAATTATGTTAACAGTATATAAATCGGGACCGTTAATTGTAGGATTTGTAATTTTACTCTTTATATTTGCACAATGGGCAGAAAATAACCTTGTTAGACCCTATATTTTCAGCAAATTTTTAGACTTACATCCGCTTATTATATATTTCTTCCTATTCTTAACTGCGCAATATTTAGGATTGATAGGTGTTGTTTTTGCTCCGGCAATAGCCGCAACAGTCTGCGTACTAATAGAAGAAATTTACATAAAGAGTATAAATGAATAATGGCAGATATAAAGTTATATTCTTCATATAGTGGTGATTATAATTTAGTTTTAGCTTATCCTGCACAGGAAAGCTTTGCACTGTCATCTCTTGGATATATGTGGCTTTTTATGCTTGCGGATATGACTGACGGAATTAATGCAAAACGAATTTCTACCGATAATACTTCATGCGACTGCAATAAAACGGACGCTTTGGCATTTTCAATATCTTTTGATTTTGACTATAACGGAGTTCTGAAAATTCTCGACAAACTTAAAATTCCTTTTTTTAAAGATGAACGGAACGAAAATCATCCGCTTATTTTTGCCGGAGGCCCGGTTATTACAACAAATCCCCGTCCTTATGAAAAGTTTTTTGACTTTATGCTTATTGGAGATGGTGAGAACTCTTTTCTGGAAGTTTTAGAGGTTCTTAAACTTAAATTACCAAAACAGGAATTACTTCAAAAGCTTTCTGAAATTGAAGGAGTATATATTCCGCATAACAAAGTAGTTAAGCGCACCGAACGGCTTGAGAATGTTATTTATACACCTATAATAAGCAGTAATAGTTATTTTAAAAACACTTTTATTATAGAAGTTTCAAGAGGTTGCACCAACAGATGCGCATTCTGTACAGCATCATACACAAACTTGCCGTATAGATTTAATGATTTTAATAAAATAATTGATGCGATAGAATTAGGGTTGAAATACACTGATAATATTGCTCTATTAGGAGCACAACTTAGCGCCCACCCTCAGTTTAGTGAAATAATGAAATATCTTCATAATAAAATGCAAAGCGGACAAAATATAAATTTAAGTATATCTTCTCTGAGAACAGATGCTATTAATCCTGATATTGTTAAAACACTTGTTTTAGGCGGACAAAAACATACTACAATTGCAATCGAAGCCGCAAGCGAACGTTTAAGACGATTTATTAACAAAAATATCACAGAAGACCAAATTATTAATGCGGTTAAAATTGCTAAAGAAAACGGTTTAAAAGGACTAAAAATTTATTCTATGATAGGAATTCCTAATGAAAATGATAACGATATAGCAGAGTTTTTGCGCCTCGCAAAACTTTTAAAAGAGCAAAACAAAGGAATTAACATAGAATTTTCATTTTCTTCGTTTGTGCCAAAGCCTCAAACACCGTTTCAGTGGGAGAAAAGAGAAACTACAAATACAATAGAAAAAAGGCAACATTATTTGGAAAAAGGATTATCTAAAATTGGGATTGAAGCTAAGTTCTCAAGTGCAAAGTGGGATTTCTGGCAGACTGTTCTTTCCCGAGCTGATGAAAACATAGCTTCCGCATTAGTTGAAATTTATAAAAATCAGGGCAAATTGGGTTCTTATAAAAAAGTTATAAAAGAGCTTGGCATAAATATTGAAAAATCAATTGAAGGATGCAATGTAAACGAATCATTGCCTTGGGATATAATCGAATCCCGCCCGGGAAAAGATTACTTGTTTGAAGAATATCAACGACTTATGAAATTAATTAAAAAATAACAAAAAAAAACTTCTCTGTGACGAGAAGCTAGAAATTAGTTAGGAAGGGATTTAGGGATTTAAAACTATTAACTACATCTTACATATATATAAAGTATATAAAATTTTTATAATTTCAAAGTTCTGAAAATTTGTTACAAAAGTTTACAAAAATCTCTAATTTATACAAATTTATACAAAGTACTTAAGACATAGCTATTTTATCTGCCAAAAAGCCCGCTCAAATAGAGAGCGGGCTTTTTAACTTATGTTTTTTCGTTAATTTACTTTGACTGTAACCTTATAAAATAATTCTGTTCTATGTAGATATTGCCCATTTACCCAATACTTCTCATAATCATCCTGTTTTGTATAAAGTAGCTTACAAAGATTTATCCAAACATTTTTTATGTCTTTCTCTTCATACAAATCTCCTTCGGGGAAGTTTATTGTAGAGGATAAATCTTGTAAACATTCTTTTAATTCATCTAGTGTTGTATTTTTACCAAGACCATATATATCACGCAATATTCCGGCAATTTCTCTCGGTACGGTATCACTATTCCATGCCATCCAACTTTCTGTAAGCCCAAAGAATGCATTATAAAAATGATTATTTCCTTCTTCTTTATTTATAAGTTCTAAAAGTTCTTCAAGCCCTTCAGAATTATTTATGTACTTTTCTAAGTACGAAACACAGCGACTAATATTTGTATAATATTCTCCGCAATTGTTAATTTTATCTTCTATATAATTGAACATTTCCTGCTCTGTCACTTCTTCTTCTTTTCTCAGTTCTCCATCTTTTTTTCTTGATACTACAATTTCATAATCTTTACCATTAAATGTGAAGCTATATATTCTGGTTTCATGCCCTTCTTCTTTAACGGTAAAAGGAATACCAACTTCTTGTAATTTATAAGCCAAAGTCCCGGGTTCAATCATGTCACATGATGAATTGTAAATACTTAAGTAACCCATTTCATCATTTAGTAATTCTGCATCACCATTTATAATTTTGCTGATATAGTCGTTTAGCTCATATTCTTTTGCGTGTTCTAAAATAAAGTCAGCTTCTTCATTATATCCTTTAAAGAACTGTAACATCAGAGAGTAAATCTCATCTATTGGGTTGTTCTTATTACTGTCCAACCTGTTAAAGAAATTACTATTAAAATCCAATTGGTAGTTTAATCCTGGTGCCGCAGAATCATCAATTGTTGCGGTATTGTATTCACTATAATGTTTTTCTAATTCTTCTGGTGTATAAAGCAATTTATACAAAGATTGTATAAAAGAATTATAAAACGCAATTGGTAATGTATGTGCGCTATCATACCAATTTCCTCTTACATCAATTACATGCTGCTGGAATTTGTATATTTCTGTATTTTCATACCAATTTTTCATCGTTTCACCGGTTTTATCACTATACATATATTCTACAGCTCTCTGGAAATTGCCTAAAACTCTATTAAACATAAATCCGATTAAACCTGATGCTGACAACGGAGAACTTGTATTATCCCAGCCTCGCTGCATTGAGGTAATATAGTTTAATATATCCATACCACCTATAGAATTACATTCCGGATTAACAATCTCATCCAAATTGTCAAATATTTCCAAGTAATTTTTGACAAGTTCTTGAACATTATTTGTATCTGCTGAATGTGCTATTTCTGAAATATAGTCTAAAACCAGCTGAGCAAATTCTTTATTATAAGAATATTTTTGCATTATGTAATCAATACCAAAACCTTGAATATCATTTAGAGCTGTACCATTAGAAGATTTAATATCTTTTAAGCTCTCAACTTGGTTAATTACATTTGTCATCAAATCTTTAAAGTTCCAAGAACCGCGAAATACATCTACTTTTGTATCTTCCATAAAATTCTGCGGAGTAAACGGCACTTTGCTTAACGTTTCGGTTACTGCTGATTCTATAATAAAATCTGTAACGAACTTTGAGTATTCTTCAGAAAAACCATACTTCATAACCATATATGCATTTATTTGCTCTGAATAACTTTCCAAAACATTACCGAGTTTCCCGCACTCATCAGACGGATTTGATGAAGTTGGGTCTTTGAAGTATGTTCCAATACTAAAATCGTCTCCTTTGCCTGATGAATACCAATTATACACATCATTGTTCGTACTGATTAAACTTTTTAACTCATCCCAGAAGTTATCCGCATCTTTTTCCGAATTAAAAGAAAACATTTGAGTGTTTACTTTTGCACTTGTCCCATCCGACTTTGTTGTGATATTTACCGAACTTGCAACCTTTTCTTCTTTTTCCATCATATTTGCCAATAATTCTTTCACATCTACTTCTGATGTTTTTTCTGTTGTACCATCTTCTTTTAATACATTCGAAACATCTGTGGCACTGACCTCAGCATTTGATAAGTCAACATTATTTCCGCCATTTACTCCTGCTCCGGAAATATCTATACCTCTGTATTGCATAAGTGTATCATTTGATACAGTATTCATTTCCTGCTCAGTTTTTGCTTCTTCTTGTTCTTTAGTCAAGCCTTTATGCTCTGCTGTATATGTAACACCGTTAATTTCAAACGTTACGGTATATGTGCTGCTTTTTCCATCAAAAGCTTGAGTATTATCATCTAATGTATAACATACCCCTGCTTTATCTAAATCCTCCAATACAGCAAGGTCGCCATTTCTTATACCTTCATATATTTTATTTACATCCAAATCTGAAAGTTTATCATTGTTTTTTATTCTTTTTGCAATTAAATCACGCTTATGTTTCATTGCTTCGAAAGCTTCTCTTCTTGAATAAATATCACGATTTTCATAATTGAATGGCATAACTTTAACCTCGTATTTCTTTATTTTTTACATTACACTTTATATAACGGCATTTTTTGTAAAAACTTTAGAGTTATAAAATATACTGTTACAAATGTTTACAATTTTGCCATCAGCTTCTTGCAGTGTAGATTTTTGTAAATTTTTCTTACAATGATATATACTACCTATTGCGAAGATTTAAATAAATCTTTATAATAGTGTACGGATTACACTAACTTGATATGAATAGGGATTTAGTTATTGAAAGTAACACGCATTAACTCAGACTATCGGTTTGCAAAAACCGAACAGGGGAAACATCAAAACACTTCATTCAAAGGATTTTACACTACCATTCTTGGCGCCTCAGGTTCTTTGATGCAAGGTATTGAAAATAAAGGCTACCTAATGTCCTTCTTGATTCAAGACGGACTTGGCATGACTTTTCCTCGTGTTGCAACAGGTTTTCACAGAGACAAGGAACAAACCGGCAGATACAACATAAAAGAAGGTATTGAAGTTGCTCTTAGAGAAGGTTTAACCGGACCATTTATGATTTCTGTTGCACCTGCAATGCTTTTCTTAGCAGGTAAATTCTGTAAATCCGCAGGAAATAACACACGTTTAATAAAAATCATAGGTAACAACCTTAAATCTATGGTTAAAGATCCTGGTTTTGACAGAACTCTTCTTAATAATAAAGAAAAATTCCAAAAAGAATTCTACAGATATAATCTGGAAAAATTCTACTCTGATACTGTCCCGAATGATAAAAACAAGTCAGAAACTATTGAATATTTGCTAAATGAAATGGAAAAATACAATTCCAAAGATAAAAAAGTTGCAAAAGAAGCAGCTGCAAATATTACAAACAAGATTAACGAAAAAATACTGGAAAGTTCTTCTGAACTTGATGAGTTATACAGGCTAAGAACAAGTGTTAACGGCAAATACAAAACATTTTCCGTCGGTGATGCAGCTAAAGCAATAAGAGACTACGGAAATGATGCAATTATAAATAATACAAACTATTCTGAAATTGATGAACAAGCGGCGGAAAATATTAAAAACAATTTTGCATCAAAAAGACTTGGTTTCAATATTGCAACTGTTGCTGCAACATTAGGTGGTTTATCTGTTCTTCCCAAAATATATGCTCAAAGTGACGTATCTCCCGGAGCTGCACTTTTATTAGAGCAGAAGGAACAACAAGAAAAAGAAGAAGCTGAGAATGGTAGTGAAAATGTAAACTTTAAGGCAAAAGGAATAAATTCAAATAATATTTTTTCAAAAATCGGCAAGTTCTTAACAAAAAGTGTTCCGGATTGGTTTCAGAAAGAATTTGAATATAACGGATATAACTTTACTCCGTCTATGATGGCATGTCTTTCTATGTTTGGGCTTCTTCTTCCAAGAGGATTGAGAGCGTATAACAGAGCCTATATTGACGAAAATGGTAAAAGAGATTGGTCGGAAGTACATGAAATTTTGCTTAGAGACTTGTTCTCCTCACTTTCTGTTGTCTATACAGTACCTATACTTACAAAATTAATAGTTAATTCTTACGAAAACAAGCAGGGATACATTCTTACAAACAGAGCTTCTCAGCATAAATCAGGTTGGAAAAAGTTTTTAGATGTTGTAAATCCGTACAGTGATTTAAAAGTTTTGACAAATTCCGAGTTAGAAGCTCTTTACAATAACATTACAACAAAGCAGCGTATGCTTAATTTTGCGGAATATATTGACAAAAAAGGCGGTGATTTGGAGAAAATTCTTTCCAAATCCGACAATGTATCGAGCCTATTCAACGAAAAATCATTTACGCTGGATTCAATAAAACATAAAGCAAAAAGTGAAAAAAACAGTGACATTATTTCTTTAATAAAAAGTATGAAAGACGGCAGCGAAACAAATGAAATCATTACAAAATTAATGAAGGATGCCGGAAGCGGAAAACAAAGTAAAATAACACACCATGCAAGAGGGTTAAACTCTATTCCTGGTGCTATTGTAACAGTTATCATTTCTCCAATAATTTTAGGATGCTTTATCCCAATGCTGACCTATGCAAATACAAGAAAAGCTCATGCAAAAATGCTAAATGAGAATTCAAAATAATATATTTATACCCAAATTACAGTACATTTAAACTTTTTGTAACAAAAAATTACAAAATTGGCATAAAATCAGTATTTTTCAGAGTTTTTCTTTTACTTATAAATATCTTCATGTTATGCTTTAGTATGTAAAGTCGTGAGCAAACACGAAATTCACAAATCAAAGTTTATAATTTATAGTAGATTGGGGACTTCCCCAACAATAGCAAAGAAGGAGAATAAAATGGCTGAAAAAAGAGTATGGCTATTCAAAGAAGGCAACGCTGATATGCGTGCGCTCCTCGGCGGTAAAGGTGCAAACCTTGCAGAAATGACTAATTTAGGTCTTCCTGTTCCTCCGGGACTTACTATCACAACTGAAACTTGTATGGATTACATCAACCACGGCAATAAAATGCCTGAAGGTTTAATGGACGAAGTCAAATTCGCTCTTAAAACTGTTGAAGAACAAGCAGGCAAAAAATTTGGCGACTTAAATAACCCGCTTTTAGTTTCTGTCAGATCAGGTGCAAGAGTTTCTATGCCGGGTATGATGGAAACAATATTAAACCTGGGTTTAAACGATGAAACAGTAGAAGCAATGGTTAAATTAACCAATAACCCACGTTTTTGCTATGATTCATACAGAAGATTTTTGACAATGTTTGGTTCTGTTGCTTGGGAAATGGACAGACAAAAGTATTTTGAATCTGAAGTTGAAAAAGTCAAAGCCAGAGAAGGTGTAACTTCTGATACAGAAATTTCAGCTGAAGGCTGGAAATCTTTGATTCCGATTTATAAAAACGTAATTAAAGAAGTTACAGGTAAAGAATTCCCGCAAGATCCTTATGTACAGCTTCAAGAAGCTATTGAAGCAGTATTCCGTTCTTGGAATATTCCACGTGCA
>JAFVAR010000017.1 GCA_017480425.1 bacterium
GATAAATCTTGCTTTGACTGATGGCCAGGGTGGCATATATTCTCATCACGGAACATCATTAGATATCCACAGAGAATGAAATCATTTTCCAATTTAAGCGTATTTAACATCGCGTCTTTCCATTCACGATCCTGAGCTAATTCATCTAACCATGCTAAATCTTGCTCATGTGATGGTGTAAACGGTTGTCTTTCTATCTTTTTTGGCGCGTCTTGCTGCTCTTGAATTTGTTCAGGTGTTTTATCTGACGGATCGTATGAAGCGAGAACTTCTTGCATTGATTTTATGGCATATGCTGGTATGCTGTTAATCTTTTTGTCACTCAACATAATAGTGTCATATAGTTTTTTAAGGTAAGCCATAAAATAATTGCCTTGATTTGTTCTCCAATTGTCAACACCTTCATGACCATAATTCTTGTAATACTTCAACTTTACGATAGTTTCAAGATTTTTTCCTTTGATTTCTGTGAATCCAAGACTTGTAACAAGGAAAGTTTTCTCTTCGGAAGATAAGTCATCAACCTTAAAGGGGGTTAGGGTATTTATCTCCCGAAATAATTCAATACGTTTGTCGACTTCAGGGTTTTTGTCGGGCTGATACATAATATCTATTTTTATGTAATTGGCAGGCTTACCACGCCCTTTTCCGGCCGGTGTTAAACATTCGGAATCGACAAATTCATTATATTCCACATAAAATGGAGAGTGTTCTCTCAAATCCTTAGCAACTTCATCAAGGACTTTCTTTCTAAATGAACTATAATCCCTATATTCTCCAGGTGCCATGATGTCCTTTATATAATAGGTTGGCCATATAACTTGTCCTTTTTTACGATAGTCAGCAAGGAGGATATACAATGCAACTGAGGCCGCACGTTCGAACTTGAAAAAGGCACTAAGTTCAAATATATGTACTCCTTTCTCCCAATGACAAAGGACTTCCCATGTTTTTTCCGGGACGCGAAAATAAACATAATTCTCTCCTTTGTATTTTCGGATTTCAGGCTTTTCTATTACTTGATAAATTCCCCATACTATGCCAGTGTCTTTACGGGTCTTATCGAACAGGTTCTTCGCTAATTCCTGATTTTCATATTCTACGGGTCTTGATAAACGGCGTAATGCTTTTTTGACATGTTGATAGCCTTGGAGTTTACTGTTTTCATCCCGAAATAAAAGAAAATCTAACGGGAAAATAATCTCTATTTCTGGCTGGCGATAGATACTGCCGAAGGATAACTTCTGCATTCTGATTTGGTCAAGGTATGGTTTTTGATCTATCAAATCTTCACCTTTCTTAAATTTGAAGACACGATCTCCAAAATCGGCCTGCATCTTTAACATAACCAGTCCGAGAATACGCCACTCATAGATACTCTTTATCTTTATGGGTAGAGAAAAAGCATAGTTTGAAGTGATAATTCTATCACTTCTGTTGTTGCTGTTTTTATTTGCTTCTTTACTCATTTTTTCAGGCCCTTTAAACTCTTCACTTGCTCATGCTCTTGGAATAACTTTATGGCAAGTTCTGCATCGACAATAATCACCTTACCTTGCTGGGAAACAGCAGGCTTAATGATAGTTTCCTTCAACTTGTGGGCTGTTGGATAACTGCAATTGAAGAGGCTCCTGATTCCGCTTACTCCGTGTACATACCTTTTCGGAGGCATTTGGTTATTATCCTCATTTACGGATTTCTCTGGTTGAGAACTTTGCAGCAATTCTTTAAACTGATCTACTGTGAGCTGCCAAATAGGAGTGTTGCCTGGCGGTAATTGTATCGCTTTCATTATAATAATTCTTATTTTATTTAATTATTTATTCTATAATCAAAAATAATTTGCTAATTTTGCACTCACTAAGTTATGCATGAAAATCAGTTTAAACTGAAATTCAGGTGCAAATATAGTAAATTTCGGAACAAGTTCCAAATTTTGCTAAGTTTATAATTGATATTTTAACAAATGTTATACGTTTAGATGAATTATTCAGAGTTATCTTTAGTTAATATAGGTGATTTGATTGAAAAAAGGCTGGAGGAAGTCAAAATGTCACATGCTGAATTAGCAAGGGCATTAAATATGGATCAATCAAATATGAATAGACAATTACGTAAGGAGTCTATGGATACCGGGAGGCTTACGCAATTCTCCAAGGCATTGAGATACAATTTCTTTATGGCTTACTCTGAAGAAGACCAATATAAACATCTTAAAAATGACGAGTTTAAGATTGATGAGAAAATACATATAGGAGGAATTATTAAGGCTATATCACAGAGGTATAAAATAACATATGAAGAACTATGTAGCAGGTTAACAAAACTGGATCCTCATTCTGTGTATAGAAGAAGTGATATTAGCAAACTTGTAAGTCGAAAGACAATCGATACTTCAAAACTCCTAAAAATTTCAGCAGTCTTAGATATTAATTTCTTTGAGTTCTATTGTATGGATGTCAATGAAAGACTTTTGTGGGCGCATAAAAACATGTCGGATTTCCCAGAATATGGTGTAGAGGATGACTCATCAACATTTGGAAGGGAGATGACAAGAAAGTCAAAGGAAATTAAAGATATCATAGAAGAACTCTCAAAAGTGAGGGCAGACTACGCCATCTTACAATATAAGTACAAGATTCTACAGAAGCGTTTAAGAGATGCTGGACTCCCTTATGAAGTGGAGGAAGTGGATTGAACTGTTGCATTTGAAGGTATATCTGCCTATAAAATTATAGGTTCTTAACATTTTTAGTATGACTTAAAAATGCCGTTTTGCCTGATATCGCGATTAAATAAATCTATCTTGAGCTTCAGATTCTCGGTAACACAATTTGTTAAAATACCTTTAAATACAACCAAAATAAATAAGTTGTATTTTTATTTTAAAATCTACCAAAAGTTGTATTTTATAAGTCTGATATCTACCAAAAGTTGTATTTTATAAGCCTGATATCTACCAAAAGTTGTATTTTACACCTTATATATATAAAAAATATTTTTTTTGAGAAAAACGCGCGTACCGACGCTTGTTATTTTGACAAAGCATCTTGCGTATATGTGGGTGTACACGCGCGCGCAGGTACGCAAGCGCATACTCACGCACAGTTCTGGTGATTGGGAATCAAATCAAAAACACCCGACCCAGGTCGGTAATTATATGGCTTTTTCTGCGTGTTAAAATTTATCTATTTATGTATAATTTACTTTAATTACAACTTTTTGTAGATTTAAAGAGATAACTTCATATTATAACAGGTTTCTGGGGTCAATGTTTTCCATTAACCATCCGAAAAATGTTACCCTACGAATCAGATACGCACGGGTTTACGCACAATATATTCAACCCAGTATGCTTTGACAGGATACTTTTGTGGTTGATTGATTGTACTTGTAGGGTGGGGAATTATGCTATTTTGGCGAAAAGAGTGCGTAAAAGCGTGCGTAAAAAGAAAAACGTGCTGAAAATCAGCACGTTACGAGTTTTAAAGTAGTCGATAGGGGAATCGAACCCCTATGCCAAGATTGAGAATCTTGTATCCTAAC
>JAFVAR010000018.1 GCA_017480425.1 bacterium
GAAATAATTTACTCTTCTCCCAAGCTAAGGACCGCCATGAATGCTTCTTGCGGTACTTCAACTCGTCCGATTGCTTTCATACGCTTTTTACCGCGTTTTTGTTTTTCCAAAAGTTTACGTTTACGTGTTATGTCGCCGCCGGAGCACTTATCGAGTACGCTTTTGCGCAGAGCTTTAATGTTTGTTCTTGCAATTACCCTTCCGCCTATTGCAGCTTGAATCGGGACTTCAAACATTTGTCTCGGAATAATTGTTTTCAGTTTTTCGGTCAGCTTTTGACCAATATAATATGCATTATCCTCGTGACAAATTACAGAAAGCGCATCAACTACTTCTCCTGCAAGCATCACGTCAAGTTTCACAAGTTTTGAGCGTTTGTAGTCCGAGAATTCATAATCAAGACTCGCATATCCTTTTGAACGGGATTTTAGCTGGTCATAAAAGTCTGTAATGACTTCACTCAACGGAATTTCATATATCAAATCAACACGAACTTTATCAAGATAGTTCATATTAATAAATATTCCTCGTTTTGATTGAGCCAAGTCCATTAATGTTCCTACATATTCATTAGGTGTAATTATAGAAACTTTAACGTAAGGTTCTTCGATAAATTCTCTGTATTGCGGAGCGGGAAGATTTGCCGGATTGTCAATTTCAACGACTTCTCCGTTTGTTTTGTGAACTTTGTATACAACGGAAGGAGCCGTTGTAACGATTGATAAATCATATTCACGCTCAAGTCTTTCCTGAGCAATTTCCATATGGAGCATTCCCAAGAAACCGCATCTGAATCCAAATCCGAGTGCAGACGATGTTTCAGGTTCAAATGTTATTGAACTGTCAGAAAGTTTGAGTTTTTCCAGAGATTCTTTAAGTTCGTGATAATCTTCATTATCAACAGGATACATTCCTGAAAATACCATAGGCAGAGCTTCTTTGTATCCGGGCAGCGGTTCTGTTGCAGGATTCTCAACGTGAGTAACCGTATCTCCCACGAATCTTGTTATTTCTTTTATTGAACCTGCAAAATATCCTACATCTCCGCAAACGAGTTCTTCTACCTGTACTCTGTTAGGTGTAAGATATCCAAGTTCTACAATTTCATACTCTTTACCGGATGCCATAAATTTAACTTTGTCTCCGAGTCTCATTTTGCCATCCATTATTTTAAAGAAACATAAAGTTCCCAAATACGGGTCATATGCACTGTCAAATACCAGTGCTCTCAATGGTTTTTCTGTCGTATCAACAGGCGGAGGCACAAATTCGACTATAGCTTCCAAAACATTATCAATGCCCTCTCCTGTTTTTGCCGAAACAGGGATAGCCATAGAACAATCTATTCCCAAGATTTCTTCTATTTCTTGTTTAACACGTTCCACATCAGCGGAAGGTAGGTCTATTTTATTTATAACAGGAATAATTTCAAGGTTTTGTTCTATTGCCATATAGACATTAGCAAGAGTTTGAGCTTCTACTCCCTGAGTTGCATCAACAATTAATAATGCTCCTTCACATGCTGCAAGTGAGCGAGAAACTTCATATGAAAAATCAACGTGTCCGGGGGTATCAATAAGGTTGAAAACAAATTTTTCGCCGCTTTTAGAAGTATAGTTCATTCTCGCGGCATTAAGTTTTATTGTAATTCCACGTTCACGTTCTATATCCATGGTGTCTAAAAGCTGTTCCTGCATATCTCTTTGGGCAATTGTTCCGGTTGCTTCAAGAAGTCTGTCCGCAAGTGTAGACTTTCCGTGGTCAATATGTGCGATTATACAAAAGTTACGTACGTTGTTCCTGTAGTTCATACAAGGATTATAACTAAAACAATAGTCATCGTAAAGAAAATAAATTTTAGAAATTATGTAATAAAACTTAATAAAAAGGTGTAAAATTGGCAATTTTATTTACTTTTGATACTTTATATTTATGTAGCAGGTTAAAAATGCAGGAATAATTGTGTCTATTCAGAATGGTTGTAATATGAATAATACTTACCGGTATTTGCCGAATTTCAAAGCCGATGCAAGCGGTGTGTCTAAACTTGTTACAAAACCGATTGATAAAGTTGAAAGTGCAGTAAGTACTGTTACAGATACATTTGAACCTGAAAACGAAGAACATAAAAAGTCATACAAAACTGCTGTAAGAGTTGGTAGTACAGTACTTGTTTTGGGTGCGATACTGGCAATTTTTAACCCTAAATTTTCTTCTAAATTTATTGAAAAATTAAAGACAAAATCGACAAATGCTGCTAATAAAGCAAAGACAGATAATTCATTATCAGGAAAATGGAACAGATTTAAACAGTTTGTTTACGGTTCAACAGTTAAATTTTTTGGTATTGTAAATAACGGGAATTCAGCCAAAGATGAGGGTTTTAAATGGTTGTGCAAAAAATCTAAATTTTTAGAAAAGCCTCATTCAAAAATAACACAATTTTTTGATAACATCAGTAAGCATACAGTTTTATCAAAATATAAAAAAGTGAATAAAAGATTAGAAAGATTTGACAAAGTTTTGGAACATTATCGAGATAGGCTTACAGAATCTGAAAAAAAGGCTTTTGATGCAAAATTAGCGGAAATAAAAAAAACACGAGAATATATTTCCGAATCTAATATAGTTTTAAGGTTGCAGCAGCAAGAACAGGAAATGGCAAATTTGGAAAAAGATACTGTTGCCAGAATGGATAAGTTTAGAAAAAATATTTTAGACAAAAGTGTTAAAAAGGAAGACAAGTTTAATGATGTTGCAACGTTTTGGGCGGAAGATTCTTTGAAACAAAAAAAAGAAAAACTTGTAGAAAACGGACAAAATTTTGTGTCAAAAATTACGGGTGATGACAAAGGTTCAAAAGGTTTATATACAGAGATTGTAGAAATTTTATCACCGCATCTTAAGCAAGAAGAAAAATTAGCGTTAGAGGGAGTAACAAAAAAATCTGCTAAAAAGTTACGTAATGCAAATAAGAGTGAAACAATTGAATATTTTGATAAAAAGCGTGATTTAATATTGGGAAGTGCACCGACAGATATTCTTACAGCTCTGTTTAGTTTGGCTGCTTGCGGTGTTGCTCTCGGTACGGCAGATTCTAAAGAACAAAGACTTTCCAGAACCGTTTCAGGTGTTGTTCCGACTGTTTGCGGATTTGGCACAAATATCGCACTTACTGCAATGCTTGTTTCAGGAAGTTTAAGTCTTGTCTTAGGAGCATTGTCAGGTGCTATATTGAGTACAATAGGCAGTGTAACAAGCAGATACCTATTCCCGCAAGATACAAAAGTTCCTACAAAGGAGGTTAGAAGTGTTTAACTTAATTTTGCAGCAATTGCTAAAACGTTTTTCTTTAATGTTTCGTAATCCTTGTTATTGTCGATTAGAAAATCCCAATCCTGAATATTATCTAAATCAACTTCGGTAACGTCATCTTCTCCTACGAGTTTACCTCCTCTGGTTTCTCGTAAATTTCTTGATGTTTCAACTCTGATAGAAATTGCACCTGCGGATTTGAAAACTTCATATTCGTGTTTTATTCTAACATCCGTTACGACAATATTACCATCTTGTGCAATAATTTTTTCCAGCCAATAGTCAGGGCTTTGCTCTCTCCCCCAATTTCCCAAATCTATTAAACCCTGTCTGTATTTAGGTTTATTGGCTTCAATTTCTTCATAGGTAATGCCGTTACGTTTTCCGTATTCAATTTTTATAATATCACCCATTGCACAACGTTTAAATTCCGGCATGGCATCCATTAGAATTTTTGCAGCCGTGTCTTTTCCTGAATATTGTTTTCCTGAAAAAATAATTATTTTATCTGCCATACATACCTCTAAGGAACAGGGTCATATCCGCCTTCATTCAGCGGATGACATTTTACTATTCGTTTAATTCCAAGCCAGGAACCTTTTAATGCTCCATATTTGACTATTGCCTGACGGGTATACTCTGAACATGTCGGGTAGAATCTGCATCTTTTAGGTGTGTATGCAGAAATCTTTTGATATATCCAAATTATCCCGAGTAAACAATTTTTTACCATAAAGAAATTTTATCATGGAAGGCATATTCAGCACAAAAAATTTAATTTATATTGTTGATTTCTGAATATAATTTTTCAAAATAATTTTTTAATGTAAAGTCTATCTTTTTTAATAAAACATTTGTTAATACATTGTTAAGATAATTTTAAACAAAAAAGATATGGCCGGTTAAGCCATACCTTTTTTTGTTAAATAAATTTTGTTTATGAAAAATATCTTGCCAGAAGTCCGTCAAAACCTTTTCCGTGACGAGCTTCATCTTTTGCCATTTCATGAACCGTGTCATGAATAGCGTCTAAGCCCAATTCTTTTGCTTTTCTTGCAAGTTTCATTTTACCGTCACAGGCGCCAAACTCAGCTTCTGCTCTAAGTTCAAGATTTCTTTTTGTAGAATTTGTAAGAACTTCGCCTAATAATTCTGCAAATCTTGATGCGTGGTCAGCTTCTTCGAAAGCATATCTTTTGTATGCTTCCGCAATTTCAGGATATCCTTCTCTATCTGCTTGTCTTGCCATTGCAAGGTACATGCCAACCTCTGCACATTCTCCGTTAAAATTAGCTTTCAAACCTTCCAAAATTTCTGCGTCTACGCCTGCTGCTATACCGACTTTGTGTTCGTCAGCGTATTGTTTATTTCCGTCTTCCATTTTTGTAAAAACTTCTCTGACAGCACCGCAAACAGGGCATTTTTCAGGTGCTTCACCTTCAACAGTGTAACCGCATACCGAACATACGTATTTTGCCATAATATTATCCTCTCTTTTCAAAATGATACACAAGTAAATTATATCATGCATAAAAAAGAGGTGCAATTTTTATTTGTGTATTTTGTCAGCCATTGTTAATCCTAAACCAATTAACGAACTTATTAAACATACTGTCCTTTGGGATATCTTCTTCGGGGATGTCTGATTCAAATTTAATTTCGTTTTCGGTTTTGTCTTCACTGCGTTCAAACAAATCATCTTCCGGCTGGTCTTTGCGTTTTTTGCCTTGTTTAAAGTACATACCGCCGCCGCCCATACCGCCGCCGTCTTTGTATGCTGCTTGTGCTTTTAATGGTGGGTTGATATTTCCGAAATCAAAAGACATGTCCTTTTGCCTCTGATTATACATTGCATGTATATTATAACTCATTTTTGGAAAATTTCTACCCTTTTATAATGTCGGTTTAATATTTTTAGTCATTTATCATATTTCTTGCATTTTCAAATTTTGATTCACCGCCTGTCAGTCTGCAGTCTGCAATTGATTTGCATTTACCGTCGGAATCATATAATGTAAGTGAGTAATTTTTGCCTTGTCCTACTTTTATACGTAAAATTCCTGACTTATAAAATTCTCCTTCTAATTCTTTACCGAAAATATTATGGTAAATTTTTTCAGTCATAACACCGTTTTCATACTTTATAGTTTCTCGTTTATATCCAAAAGTTCCAATATTTCTTTTTATAGTTCCTGTAAATTTTTCACCGGTTGCTTTTATTATTGCAATACCGTCCTTTAGTTCCGCTCCTTGTTTTTTTAGTGCAGTTGCCAGTGATTTAACTGACAATGTACCCCTGAGTATAATAGCACCACCTGCTGCAAGTACTGCAGCTGCGCCGATTTCTGCCGTTCTTTGTGTATTATCTGTTCTTGTTTTAATATTTTCTGTATTTTTAAAATTTATACTCATTGGTTTAATGCTCATTGAGAATTCTCCTTTAATTTCTAATTATAAGTTGATTTCTCTTATCAAGTTTATTTGTAACTGATTCAAAAAAACATGAGATGCCATTCATTATATTTGCTCTGATTCCGCCTTTTTCCTGAGCGCGTTCTGTTGCTACTTGAATAGAAACAGGAACTTTTATACCATCCAGTTCGGCTAAATATTCTTCTACTTTTCCTGCGGCATTAATGGCTTCTTCTATATCGCCATTCCATACTTGTTGTGTAAAATAGTCTAAATAAGCTTGCGGTTGGGAATATCTATATCCCCATTTTCTGCTGAATATATCCGAATAACCTACATCTATAGTTTTATTCTTAGACCAAAATTCTTCTGTGATACCATGGCAAACATCTTGTGCAATACGTTCTGCCATAAATTCATTCATACCGCCAGCTTTATCAAGTGCATAATTACCAAGTTTGAATCTTGTAATTAGCCTGCCAATTACAGTAGGAACTTGCGTGTACCTTAATTTTTCCATTATAGAACTGCCAAAGTAATGGTTATGATTTAAATTAGCATGATGTGCACTATGGGCAAATTCATGTACATGTGTATGTGCCGGATGCAATGAAGAAAAGTCATTTGGAATAATAAAATTTCTACCTTTTTTAGCAAGAGATTTAAGCCCCTTGGTTGAACGCATTTCGTTTAATGCATAATTAAATTCTACTTCTCTTGTCCAAATGTCGTATTGTCCTAAAATATCTTTTGGCAAATTGTTGTATTCTATTGAACTTGGAAGGGCGGATTTATCAAATAAATTTTCAAATAAATCAACTATTTGTTCAGCACATCGTGCAAAAAAATCATTATTATGAAATTCTGTTCTGATTCCTTTTCTTGCAAGTTCACGACTAATACTTGATGCTGATGTAAAATTAACAGATTTTTTTATATTACTATTTGTTTTGGCAATAGAGTTTCTTTTTGCAACACAAAACATTTGTGTTTGATTAATAAACACTTTCATATATACTCCTTAAAAGACCGATTTTATGTATATATTCTAACATTTACGCTTCTGAAAATCAATATATTGTGCAAATCAAAAATATAATAAAATCAAATTCAAACTTTGTGATAACTTCGTTTTATGCTAAAATAATTTGGTTAAGGAGTATAAAAATGAAAAAATTAGCACTTTTAATATTTAGTTTTATTTTGTTTTCGTCGTCTGTTATGGCAAAAGATATAAGATTTGTTCAGATTACTGATGTAAGGTATTCAAAGAATTCGGAAGAAAATATTTTAGCAAAAGTTATTGCTGATGTAAATAAAGAGAGCGGGGTTGATTTTGTTATATTTACAGGTGATAATATAAACCGTCCGAATCCTGATGATTTGAAGGCATTTATTAATGAAGCAAAAAAACTGAATTGTCCGTTTTATGTAGCAGTAGGCGACAGAGACGTTAATAAGAGAAAAGAGCTAAGTAAAAAGCAATACGCTTCATTTGTAAAAAAATATGCAAGACACTATAAACCTTCAACAACGAATTATGTTTTTGAAAAACAAGGTGTTGTATTTATTGTAGCTGACGGCTCAAAGGATGTTATACCAAACACAATCGGATATTATAAAGATGAAGTTCTTGAGTGGATTGATGCTAATTTGGAAGTTTATAAAAAGAAACCTGTTGTGATTTTGCAGCATTTTCCTTTGATTCCTCCCTGCGAGAGAGAAACATATAATACTTATAAAGCAGAAAATTATTTAAACATGCTCAAAAACCATAAGAATGTTAAAGCTGTCATAGCGGGACATTTTGGTGTAAATAAAGAGGAAACGGTTGACGGAATTGTTCACATATCAACTGCTCCTGTGCCGAATTACAGAGTTATAGATATTTTGAATATTGAATCAGAACCTGTAATTTGGGCTCAAGTTAAAAAAGCGGAGTAGTCCTCAGATATTAATTGAACGCAAAAATTCTTTTATAAACCCTTTTGTTCCTTGAATCCAAGGGTGAGCAATTCCTTTGTAGTATTCTTCATAATCTTCAATTATGTTTCTCGGCAGTTCTTTGCCTTCGCTTAGTGTTTGTGCAATGAATTCCAAATAGTCATCCTGCTCTTCTCTATATTCAATATCGGCATATCTCATTTCTTCATCTGCTTCATAGTGGACAAGAGCGTGATATGCACATTCAATGTTTTTGTCCTGTGAATCAGGAAACAATGTTATTGCCTCACGAACACTTCTTCTTTCTGTGAGGACAGAATAAACCAATCTTCCGACAAATTTTCTGTTATTTATATCTTCCATACAATTTAATAAGGATCAACTATTTTGATATCAAAATTTATATTCTGAGGCCCGAGATTTCTGTCATAATTTTGCCTTGGCCCTTCTGATAAATCAATTGTTCCGGTAGCATTAGTATTGCCGGATTGAGGTTCAACATACTTGGCAAAACGGCGTTGGGATTGTACCATATTGGGCTTTTTCTTATGAGTACAAGCAGTAGTGCCGGTTAAAATAAAGGATACCATTAGGAGAAAAATGCAGAATTTTTTCATGCTAAAGACCTCATTTTATTTTCATTATAACATTTTTTTGTAAGGTTTAATCATGCTAAAGAATGATTCTCGGTTAAAAACTTTATTTTAAACACCGGAATTTTTTTTGATATCGATTTTTTTAAGTCTTTGTTCGATTCTTCTGTACCATTTAAGTTTTTGCTGGAATAATGTATTATATCCTTTAAACCTTGCATGACTTATATCCTGAAATTGATTATCGCAAAGTTTTTCAAGATTTTTAGCTAAATCTTCCGTAAATATTTTTCTGTCAATCTTATCTTCTGCTTTAACTTCAATCCTTTTTCCAAGTTCAACAAATACCTCAGGACGATTGTCACGCAGGAAGAAGTAGTTAACCGCAACAGGAATTAAACCGACTTTACCGTACCTTTTAGCAGCTTTTTCAACCATATATGCAAGTCCTGATTGAAATTCAATAGGTCTAAAATTCGGTGGTTTGATTATTCCTTGCGGATATAAATACACGTTGCAATTACGATTGGAAAGTTCATGAATGGCGTACTTTAATGCTTCCATAGAGGCTTGAGGAGATTTTTTATTAATACTAAAACAACCTGCATGTCGAAGTATTGGAAATCTTTTAAGCTCCTCTACCATTAGTCTCAGTTCCTGATGACAAATCCCATGGCAAATGGCATACGATACAATACCGTCCCACCAATTTGAGTGAGGAGCGTACATAATAATCGGCATATCATCAGGTTTTGAGTGAAAATTTTCTTCCCCTTTATAACGAAATGCATAAAAACGTCTTTTTAGCATGTTATAAAAAACAAAATCTCCAATTATTTTCCAAAATTTTGATGTTGCTGCCGGACAAAACTTTTCATCTATGTTTCTTAACTTTGTCGGCGGTACTTCCGAATATAAATCCTCTAAGTTAACCATATAAATATAATACACATTTGAACTTTGTTTGTGAACAATTATTTTATTATTTTTAATTAAACTTTACAATCGTTAACAATTGTTTTAGATAAAGCCGTACAAAATAAAAAAGCCTCAATAAATTTTTATTGAAGCTCTTTTATTTTTATATTTCTTATTAATTTTTTTTCATAGCTTGTTCGATTGATTCACTTCCTCTATTAATTATTCTACCATCACCTACTTTACCGCCACTTATGCCTCCGCCAGCATTGGCGCCGGTACCGGTGCCATTACCATTACCATTCCCGCTACCATCGTCACTATTCGCACTTGCATCTGCCAATGCATTTCTATAATTTCTCATATTAAATCTGTTGGCTATCATTACACCTATACAGCCACTATGTGCATCATCTGCCTTACAGTTACCTGCATATGTATCTGTACTTCTATTAGCAAACTTAGTTCCTACTTTTCCGTCTCGTCTTATATACATAGTCAAAGTATCTTCACCAAGTCTGTTAGGCGTCCTTCTTCCGTTTACATCTACTGTAACTTTCCACATGTTGTCCGATGCTTCTATGCTAAAGACTGAACCATCTGGCAAATTATAAACAGGTGGGTTTTCTTCAGCTAGTAATGCTGTGAATGGATTATCTACAGTAGTTCTGTCTATATTTGTATATGTAGTTCCTACATCACCACTAGTTGCGTGGCCTCCTGTATTCATAAGACCAATAAATTCATTTAAATTAAGTCCGGAAGCTAAAGTATCTACTTCGTGCTGAGCTTTATATAAATCAACGGCATCAGTTAACTGAGAATAAAACTTAAGAATTTGTTTTTCCAAAACTGTGTCATTAACATTTGTATTTAATGCAGGCAGTGTAAGTGCGGCTATAACACCTAATATTGCAAGTGTTATAAGAACTTCTGCAAGTGTGAATCCTTTTTTTAACATACTATCCCTCTCTTTCTTATTTATATTCTATCAAATTTTTTATGCTATATCAACACGATACTGTAAAGCTTGGCTTAAGTGTTCTACAGTAATATTTTCCTGATGATTCAGGTCTGCAATTGTTCTTGCAAGTTTTAGAATTCTGTCATATTTTCTTCCTGACAGTTGATATTTTTGTGCTGCAACTTTCATAAAATCAGAACACTTTGTGTCAAGTTTGCAGAATAATTTAATTTGTTTGGAATTCAGCTCTGAGTTTGTGAGAATTCCCTCGTTTTCATACCTTTTTGCTTGAATTTTTCTTGCTTTTACAACTCGTTTTCTAATTTCATAAGAAGGTTCTGCTTTTGTTTTGGTATTTATTAATTCTTCCGTTGTAAGTCTCGGAACATTCACAATCAAGTCAATTCTGTCCAGAAGCGGACCGGACAGTTTTGAACGATATCGCTGAATTTGAAAATCAGAGCAGGTACAATCTTTTTCTTTATCACCTAAAAACCCGCACGGACATGGATTCATAGCTCCTACGAGCATAAATTTTGCGGGATATTTGATAGAATTTTTTGCTCTTGATATAACAACTTCACCATCTTCAAGAGGTTGTCGTAAAACTTCCAGTACTTGCCTCGGGAATTCTGCTATTTCATCTAAAAATAGAACTCCTCTGTGCGCAAGAGTTATTTCTCCCGGTTTTGGGTTTGAGCCTCCGCCAATGATGCCATTTTGTGATGCTGTATGATGAACCGAACGGTACGGACGCTTTGTCATAAGCGGATTGTCACTTTGAAGCAGTCCGCTTATACTGTATATTTTTGTAAGTTCCATTGCTTCCTGAAGTTCTAACGGAGGAAGAATTGATGCCATACATTTTGCCATTAAAGTCTTACCGGACCCCGGTGAACCTGACATCAGAATGTTATGACCTCCTGCGGCTGCAATTTCAAGTGCTTTTTTTGCTTTTTGCTGCCCTTTAACGTCTTTAAAATCATATGAATATTCCGTTTGAGAATTTTCTTCCAGATATTTGTTTATATCGACCGTTGTTTTAACAATAGGTATTTCTGCAAAATGATTAACAATATCTCCAAGATGTTTTGCGCCGTAAACATTTATATCCTGTACAAGAGCTGCTTCTTTGGCGTTTTCATAAGGTACAAAGACTGTTTTAATGCCGCAATTCTTTAGACCGCTGACTAACGGCAATACACCGTTAATTTTTCTCAGTGAACCATCCAGAGAAAGTTCTCCTAAAAATGCAATTGTTAAATCATCAGGAATTAGTATGCCCTGTTCTTTCAAAATACCTATTGCAATAGGTAAATCAAAATTTGTGCCTTCTTTTCTGATATCGGCAGGTGCAAGATTAACGATTACTTTTCCTGTCGGGAATGTGAAGCCGGAGTTTTTTATTGCCGAGTGAACTCTTTCCTTCGCTTCAGATACGGCACTATCAGGAAGCCCGACGATACTTATATTCGGAAGAGAATTTGTTACATCCACTTCCACTTCAATCTTGCATGAATTTATTCCTATTGTTGCTGCTGTTATTGCTTTTGTGACCATCAGTCATATTATATTATGAAAACGGTTTAAATAGAAGATGTTAATTTAAAACGGAGTAATATGATATAATTTTTCTATGATAAAGTTTTTTCAATCACTTCTGGATTTAATCTATCGTAAGAAATGTTATTTTTGCGGAAAGTCAAAAGAATCCGTAAAGATGTGTTCAGAATGCTATCAGGAACTTAATTTTTCGGAAGTTAAGCCAAATCGAATTATAAATGGTGTAAATATATATTCTTGCGGAATTTATGAAAAAAATCTTCAAAAACTTATCAGAGGGCTAAAATATCATAAGCAAAAGGGATTGGCTTTTTATCTTGCGAAGTTTATGAATGAATATTTTGAGCAGATAAATTTGGAAGGTAAATTTCAAGTTGTACCTGTACCTTTGCACAAAAACAGAGTAAAAAAGCGTAAGTATAATCATATGGAGATTGTGGCGGAAGAATATTGCAGGATGTCGGGGAATATTCTTAATGTAAATTTGATAAAAAGAATCAAGGATACGAAACCTCAATACAAATTATCCCGTCCGGAGCGGATGAAAAATCTTGCAAATGCATTTGTTGTTGAAAAAGAAAATGATTTAATGCTGCCTGTACTTATTATTGATGATATATGTACAACAGGGACAACATTTGAAGAAATGATAAATGTATTGAAAGCGAACGGTATTAATGATATTGTTTGCCTTGCATCTTCAAGTCCTTAAATTTATGGTATAATCTAAATGTTAAGAGAAAGAGCTACTAATGTTTGGTAAAAAAATAAAAACAAATATGGAACAGGAAATTGCGGAACAAACAAAAATAATTCCGTATATATTGATGAAATATATTAAACCTGAAAACGGTGAGATAAAAATAGATTTACCGCAAAATATAAGGAAAATTATTCTTGTAGCAAGCGGCTCTTCATATCATTGTGCAAGATTTGCGGTTGATTTATTGGAAAAATTTTCAGGTATAGAATCCAGAGCAATATATTCAAGCGAATTTCTTTTGAAAAGTGTTATTCCGCATGATGAAAATACTTTGTATATTTTTATAACCCAGTCTGGCGAAACGAGCGATACTGTAAAATCTGTCGAAAAAGTTAAACAGACTGCAAATCTTGCTACACTGTGTATCACAAATAATGATGAATCAACAATTTGGAAACTTTGTGATTATAAAGTGGCTTGTTTTGCAGGTGTTGAACATGGAATAGCCGCAACAAAATCATTTACGGCACAAATGCTTTGTTTAATACTTATTTCGCTTAAGCTAGTTGAAAATGTTCACGGCTCTGATGCAACCAAACATTATAAAGAGTCTCTTATGCGTTTGCCAATAGTGCTTGAACGTGCGCTTGCAAAAAGAGATGAAATTAAAAGACTTGCAAACATTTTGGCGAAAGAAAATACAATTATTATGATTGCAGATGGGATTTCTTATTCGCTTGCAAAAGAAGCTGCGCTTAAAACAAAAGAAACATCTTATAAAAATATTAGTGCTGCCATATTGGGTGAGTTTATGCACGGGCATGTTGCGGTTCTTAATAACAGGTCAACGCTTGTTTATATTAATGTTGACAAAATTATGCCTCGTTCAATATCGAACTTGAATAAGATTAAAGCTGACTATAATCCGAAATTGATAATTATAGGCCCATCTTCGGAGGAAATTAAGCCGGATTATAATATTACTGTTCCATGCGAGAATGAAATTCAACAGATGTTCGCAAATGTACTTGTAATGCAGCAGCTTGCGCTTGAAATTGCACTTAAGCTGAAACGAAATGTTGACCATCCGAGAGGTTTGCATAAAGTTGTTATAGATAGTGTTAAATAAAAACGAATAGGGCTTGGTTATTCACCAAGCCCGCAATTACTTATTATCTATCAGCACCTTAAGCAATTTCTTTGTTTTTATATCTTGCTGCCTTTGCATTTATTGCGTAGCACGTTGTAAACAATTTTTGAGAGAGTGCAAACATATTTTTCTGTACTGTTGCAACGTCATTCATAGCTTCCAGCATTTTTTGAGGGTCAACCATAGATTCCATTGCATCGTGGTTGTCTACTTTTTCGTCAGCATACTTTTTGACTAATAATTTGTCGATGTAATCCCTTGCTCCGACTGCCATATTAAATTCTCCGTTCCTAAAATTTCCCTATATATTAATAAAGACTTTTTATAATCAAAAATTGCTCTTTAGGAATGAATTGTAAAGAAATGTAAATAAAAAATTGTTTATAATTTAATCAATATATTAAATATTAATTGCAATAAAATTTTTTAGTTATACAATTTTTGTATTAGATTCAGGTTGGTGTTTAAAATCTAACAGTGTGTGAATTACAGATATATTAAGATTGAAAGGAGTACATATGGTAACGGGTATTTCAGCGATTAATGCTGTACAATCAGCTGCAAAAAAAGTAGGGAATATTGTTAAAGAAAATAAAGAAGGCGTAATAGGTGCTGCCGGTATGGCCGCAGGAATAGGTTTGTATGCTGCAGCTTATGATAGTTTTGTCCATAGCAATGATGGTGAAACCGTTGTTTCTGCGATGCAAGGACAAGATATAGCAGAAAAACAAGGTTTTATTCAAAAATTTGCAGAACAACTAAAAGAAAAATTTGCAATTGATATAAATAATCCTCCGGATGGTATTGATGTCAGTGAACCATTTATGATGGATGGTGCAGGACACTATATTATGGATGAATATGGTGCAATCATTAATCCTTGGTATAATCCGGATTTATTGAAAGAAAGCACAGATATTATACCATCTCCGTTCGAATCAACTCATTTCCCTGAAATTAGTATGGATTCCTTTTTACAAAAAGCTGCTGAAAATGCAGATGCTGCTTCGGTTGCAGCAGGACATATATTAGAAGGTGCAAATATTGATGTCCCTGATGGCACAATTGATGAAAACTTTATCCAGATTGTTGGAAAGGGTATTAAACATGCCTTAGAAATAATTGCAGATAGCTTATAACAAAGGATATTTTATGAAAATACAAAAAATTTCATCTTATTATTCACAACCCAATATTCTTCCTCAAAAAAATATTAATAGTATTTATAAAATGCACAAAACTTGTACGGATTCTGTTTGTTTTAAAGGTATCACAACATCTTTAATAGTTTTAGTTGCAAAAGAAGGATTGGAAGGTTTAAAAAGTGATATTAAGAAAGCCAAATTCAAAGCAGATATTGTTGAGCAAATAACATCTCCGAATATAAAAAATGATGCTGAGAAATTGGTCAATGTTTTATTTGCATTATCAAGAACAAGAGGATATGATGAACCAAAAACATATACTTATTCTGTTGAAGATGATTATGAATTCGGTTTAGATAAAATTAAAATGGTAGCAATGCGTAAGTTGTTTCCATTGATTCCGGAAATGAAAAGTGATAAAAATTCCGGCAACGCCGCAAAAATTGCTATATTAAATAGTGCTTTTGATTCTGCTGAATATATATATAATACAGATTTCTATCACGTATTCAATAATTTAACTTCTTTTTATGAAAAAGAAAAAGAAGATTTATTGAAAAAAGCTTTTCATGATAAAAATATACAAGTAGTAATTAATAAACATTACATAGATAAAAAAGCTGCTAAAAAAACCGGATTATCAATTGATGACAATGAAGATCTTAGTTTTATAAGACCTGCTTATAATATATTTGCAAGACCAATTATAAATCATAGATCTAAAAAATATAAAAGTGATTGTTCAAGAGAAGTATATTCTTCAAAAATTATTGCCGATGCTGCATTAATATTGACGATGAACCCTCAAATACATAGGAATTTCTTTATACAATATGAACCGGATATTAGAGAAACCCTTATGCTTGCAGGTTCAGAGATAAAACGACGATTAACCACAAATAATGGTGTTGAGAAGGCAAATTCTTTTTATGATTTTTATAAAAATGGTTTTATTAATTTCAGCAATACAAATATATACGAACAAGTTTTAGCATATAAATATTTTATGAATGATATGAAATTATTGCAGAACAATGTTAGTGATATAGCTAAAACCTTCTTAGTTGATGAAAAATATGCCGAAGATTTAATAAAAGATTATAAACTTTTAGAATTATCGAGTTCTGCAAGTGATAAAAAAGAACTTATACCTTTATATAAACAAAGAATAGAAGAAAAATTAAAAAGTGAAGATGAAAATATTAGAAACAGTGTAGCTGGCTTGTTATACTTGTCAGATAATGAAAATATCATAAAACGAGATACTGACTTTTTAGATAATCCTAAATGTAAAGACATAAGAGAATTATTGGGAAAAATAAATCGTTACCATAGTTTTAAAAATAAGAATTATGGACTAGCTATTCCTTGTAAACCACAAGGCACCGACATTAAAGACGAATTAACTCTATGGGAACAAATGGAATTATTATCCGGTTAATATAACATCATTCATAAAATCTTATTTATTATTCTATCCTGCACCAGCTAATTGTCCGAGTTCTTCAAGTGCTTTTACGGTTGTTTCGTAATCAATTTTCTCTGTTGTCGATTGAATTAAGAATTCATTAATTCCGTCCATCATAGCGATAGCCTTGTCGCAAGAAGGATCTGAGCCTTTTACGTATGCTCCGATATTAATCAAGTCTTCATTTTTTCTGTGAACTGCAAGCAGGTTTCTTATTGCTCCGGCAGCCGTTCTGTGTTCTTTTGTTGTGACATCTCCCATTACACGACTTAAGGATTGCAATACATCGATTGCCGGATAATGGTTCTTGTGCGCCAAATCTCTGGAAAGCATTATGTGACCATCTAAAATGCTTCTTGCGGTATCTGATACAGGTTCGTTAAAGTCATCACCTTCTACCAAAACCGTATAAAGTCCGGTAATAGTACCAAATTCATTTGTTCCGGCTCTTTCCATAAGTTTTGGCATAATCGCAAACACAGAAGGTGTATATCCTCTTGTCGCAGGCGGCTCTCCTATAGCAAGTCCAACTTCTCTTTGTGCCATTGCAATACGTGTAACTGAGTCAAGCATAAATAATACGTCCATGCCTTTATCTCGGAAGTATTCTGCAATTGTTGTTGCAACAAACGCTGCTTTGATTTTTACGAGTGAAGGTTGTTCAGAAGTTGCAGCAATTACGATTGAACGTTTCATGCCTTCTGCACCGAGAATTTCTTCAATAAACTCCTTAACCTCACGTCCACGTTCTCCAATTAAGGCAATAACGTTTAGGTCTGCAGATGTATTTTTTGCCATCATACCGATGGTTGTACTTTTCCCGACGCCTGAACCTGCAAATATACCGACTCTTTGACCTTTTCCGACAGTGATAAATCCGTCTATTGCCCTAATGCCAAGGGAAAGCGGTTCGGAAATTCTTTTCCTTTTTAGCGGATTAATTGCATCTGCTCTTGTAGAGCGGAATTCTGTAAATCTCAATTCTCCTAATGTGTCTATTGGGTTTCCCAGTCCATCTAAAACTCTTCCTATAAGCTGATTGCCGACACCGACCTTCATTGCACCGCCTGTATTTACAACAAGTGCTCCGGGGCGGATTCCGTCAGGTGAAGCAAGGGGCATAAGCAAAATTTTATCTTTCTTAAATCCTACAACTTCTGCCATTGTGGGAGTGTCATTGTAGTTATTATATATGTAGCACAAGTCTCCGATTGATGATTTAGGCCCGTCAGACTCTATTGTAAGACCGATAATTTCGGTTATTTTACCTATTTCTTTAATTGTATTTGTATTTTTTATTATGTCTAAATATTTACTCTTGTTCCAGCCCATCATCTGTACCTGTCAGCATTTTTTGAGTAATTTCAGAAATCTGCGAAGAAATTCTTGAGTCCAGTCTTACGTTCGGTGTTTCTACAATAACTCCATCCGGCGAAAGAGAAACATCTTCCAGAATCTTTAGTGTTTGTAATTTCGGTATTTCCTCTCTAAATTCAGGAATTAGTGCGTTTATATTTTCTACAAGCTCAGGATTTACAATAATTGAAATTGTTTCCTTATCATTAAGCTGTTTGATTGCATCCAGCGTAATTTTATGCAAAACTTCGTCATCAAATTGCTGGTGGCAAACTTTATCTGCAATTACAGACACCAAATCAACAATATCACGTGATGCAGAATCAATGATATTTTTTTTCATATCAAAACTGCTGCTTGCAAGAGTTTCAAGAGATTTTAAACCTTCAATTGCATCATTGTGAAATTTATCAAGTCCGTCTTGTTCTCCTTTTGAAAAACCTTCTTGATATGCTTGTTGTTTGATAGATTCATATTCAGCTTCTGCTTTCTTTTTGGCTTCTTCTATAATGCGTGTAGCTTCGGTATTAGCAGTTTCTGTTATAATTTGAGATTTATTTTCCGCTGCAGATATAATTTTCTGTGCTTTTGCATCAGTTTCTTCCAAAATCTGCTGAACTTTTGCTTGAGATTTTGTAACGCGTGACTGTTCAATAGGCAGTACAAAACTGTCACCAACTTGAATTTCTTGACCTTTGATTCTGTTACTACTCAATTAATTCATCCTCAACACTAGCACGAGTAATTGTAATTTCTCCGGTAGCTTCAAGATTTCTGATAGAATTAACAACAGCAGTTTGTGCTTCTTGAACTTCTTTTGCACGAACAGGTCCAAGGTATTCCATATCATCCAGAAGCATTTGTCTTGCTCTTTCTGACATGTTGCGGAATATTTTATCTTTAATTTCTTCTTTTGTACCTTTAAGTGCTGTTGCAAGTTGTTTAGTATCAATTTCTCTAAGCAGCCTTTGAATAGCTCTGTCGTCGAGGATAATAATATCTTCGAATACGAACATCAAATCTCGGACTTCTTGAGCCATTTGTTGATTTTCTATATCGAGCCATTCCATAATATTTTTTTCTGTTCCTCTGTCGCAGCAGTTGAGAATATTTGCCAGAGATTCAACACCGCCGGCATTTGAAAAGTCTTGAACCAAAAGGGCTGAAAATTTCTTTTGTACAATATCTTCAATTGTTGTCAAAATTTCAGGGTTTGTAGGTGTCATATCGGCAATTTTCATTGATACAACCGCTTGAACATCAGGCGGCAAAAACGCCAAAACTTGTGCTGCGAGCTCAGGTCTTATATATGCAAGGATTAAAGCCAGAAGCTGCGGATTTTCAGATGCAAATGTATTTGCTAATTGGGATGGATCTGCTTCGTTCAAGAAATAAAACGGGTTTGTGTTAACCATTGAGTTAACTTTTTCAAGCATCTTAGATGCTTCATTATCACCGTATGCTTGAGAAAGCAGTTGTTTTGCATATCCGACACCGCCTAAAGCAACGTAATTTTTTGCCTGGAATACGGCTTTAAATTCAACTAAAACTTCATTTAAATCTTCATCCGAGACTTTACCAAGGTTTGCAATATCAAGTGTAATTTGTTCAAGCAAGTCCTCGTCTTTTATATTTTTAAGTATCTCCGAAGCTGTTGTAGGTCCAAGCGCAATAAGAAGAGCCGCTACCTTTTGGCTCGGTCGTGATATTATCTTTTTGGCTTCTTCTTTAGCCTTTTTTATTTCTTCTATACCCATAATATAAGTGAATAAGTGAATAGGTGAATAAGTGAATAAGTAATTATTCTTATTAACTTATTAACGTTGCTCTTATTGACTTTCCTCCTTTCACTAATCTCTGATGAATGATGTTATTAATTTTGCTGCTTCTTCAGGTGAAGCCATTACAGCTTCGTTCAGCTCATTAATATTTTGGTCTTTTTTGGACCGTATTTCTTTTTTGTTTAATTCAATTTTTGGAAGTTCTTCTTCTTGTTCAAATTCTTCTTGTTGAACTTCAGGTATTTCTTCATGAACTCTGACTCTTTCCTGACGTTTTACTGTAGGCATTTTTGATACAAAGTTTTTAAGTATCAACAATGCAAAACCGCCTAATAACAGTACAATAATCAGAGGTATTACTGAAGAAGTAATAAAGTAGAACAGTTGTTCTTGCTGATATTGTTTAGAGAAGTCCTCCTGATTCATTTTATCAATTGAAGCTCCTTCAAACTGTAAACCTGAAACTGATATTACGTCACCTCTTGAATAATCAACTCCTGATGCGGATAATACAAGATTTTTTATTTCATCTTTCTCTGCATCGGTGAGAACCTTATTAATTGCAACAGCAATTGATAAACGTTTTACGGTTCCAGGTGCATATACTACTTGTTTAACTTCTTTTGTTACGTTATAGTTAATAGCCGTTTTTTGTTTAGAATAGTTTAAATTTCTGTTGTTAACTATTGCGGGAGTTAAATTTGCACCATTAACAATATTTGGATTTGTTGTTATATTATTCGGGTTCTCATATGTTTCCACTTCTGTTTGAGAACTTGTAATGACACCGGTACCTTTGTCGTTTACAGGTGTATAGCTTTCAATTGTGGATTTAGCTGAATTAAAATCTATATCAGCATTTACTTGAACGGAAACATTACCTTTTCCTACGATTTTTTCCAATACATTTGAAACTTTTTTTGCAGTATCTTTTTCTAAATTAGATTTAAAACTTTCCATATCTGTTGAATTTTTGGAAGTTTCGTCAGACAACGTATTTCCTTTTTGGTCAGTGATGAATACTTGCTCAGGTGATAATCTGGGTATAGCATATGCAACCAAGTTTTTGATAGCTTTAACCTGTGAACTCTTAATTTTATAACCCGGTTCAAGAACTAAAACAACTGATGCACTCGGTTTTTCATCATTATCTTCAAAGATTGAACGTTCAGGTTCTGCAAGTTGAACTCTTGCATATTTTACGCCTTGTATTTTTTCAATAGAACGTGTTAATTCACCTTGAAAAATTCTTTGTTTGGTGAGTTTGTTTTTGAAATCGGTAGAGCCAAGCTGTAAGTCGTCTAAAAGCTCAAAACCTTTGTCATCATTTTTAATTAAGTCGTTTTCTGCGACAAACACACGCATATCTTCACGTACATTAGAAGGTACCAAAATTGATTTATGGTCTTCTGAAACTTTGTATCTGTATCCGTTCTTCTTCATACCTTCTACAATACTGATGGCATCAACTTCGTTTAAATCAGAATATAAAACAACCCAGTCCGGCTCCATTGCTTTACTCAGGAAAAAAGTTGCGGCAATAATTGTAACAACAATTAAGGCCAGCATTCCGAGTTTCTGGTTTCCGTCTAAACCGTTCCAGAGTTTCTTCATATCATTAGCTAATAGTGCAAAATAATTATTTTCCATATCTCCCCGCGGACAATTACTCAATAATAATATATCCTATTATTAAAAGTATTTCAAATGATTAAGATATTTTAAGGTAATTTGTACACTTAATTATTCATAGTAATGTGAAATAACATTATTCAAATCTTTCAAAATACTTTTAAACGCTGAAATTATGACTTTTTCGTCAATATAAAATATTGTGTCAAGTTCTTTTTTACATTTTTGTTCAAATTCGTAAATTTTACTGCCTTTAATGCCAATCTCTTTTGCTTTTTCAGCAACATATTCAATAAGTACGGAAATGAGTTCCTTTTTATTTTTACCTTTCCCCCATCCCCACTCTGATTTATCAATTTTTGTAATTATGCTTGAAATGTTGTCGTACAGCATCATAAGAACATATGATTCGTCTTTATTTTTGAAAAAATTCTTTAACTTACTTAGCTTTTCTTGCTTGTCTTTTGTATCTAAAATTTTATTCAATTCTTGAAAAAATTGTCGTTTTTGGTTTTCTATGTTAACAGTATTTTCATTTCTGCATTTTTCGTGTTCCTCTTGTTTTGTAAAATCACATTTTTCAGTATTATGTGTTTTTGATTTATTTCCTGTTTTAGAATCTTTCCATACTATTAGTGTTGCAGCATTAGTAATTATTTCGTAAGCGCTTTTTTTAATTTCTTTTGAGCTGTCCCAAGGATTTGTGAGCACTATTATTGTGTGTCCTTTTCTGTCAGTTTCGATTCTTTTTATGCCATACGCATGGTTTGATTCAAGTCCTATAGAGTTTCCATTTTTGAAGCTAATCTGCATAATATATTTATCATTATTATTTTTAAAATCTTCCAGAATACCTTTTGCATCCGCACCTGACCAAATTGGGATGTATTGATTTTTGTATTCGGAATCAAAAAGATTTATTATATCCGGTACATTATTCAAAGTTCGATTCATTTGTGCAAAGCATTTTTCAATAGCAACTTCAATTACAAGGAGTTTGTCGTCTCCTGTAGAATATTTATGTAGTCTTGCGTATTCGTTGTCGTATTTTTCCTTGCCTTTTATAGAATTCATATTGTAAGTTTTTGAATCAGGAAGTTTTTTTTGGTCTTCTCTTATTTTTGCAATTTCTTCAACACTTACTCTGAAAGTTTTTTGCGTGGTTGGTGCTCCGTTCAGGTAGATTATATATCCGCCCATTCCGTCTGGTTTTATATGTTCTTTGAGAATTTCTTTTCCCCAAGAAGTTCTGTTAAGTCCGTATATTTGTATTAAAAGAGCGCAGTCATTGACGTTTCCTTGCCTAAAATTCCGAATAATGGTTGTTTGATTATATTCTGTACCGATAGTCTGTTGAAAAACTTTTGTGGCATTCTGGTTTACCTGTCTCAGAGCAGGCTGTTTTTTTGTATTAACTTTTGTTGAAACTCTAATTTCCATCGTGTTTAATCCGGATAAATATATAAAGTATTTTTTTTGAAAAAAATTGCGTTTTTACTTATGATTTTGCAAGTAAAAAGGCGGACTTAATTAAGTCCGCCTTTTAAATTATGCATTTAATATCTTATTTGATATTAGAATATGTCCAAGCATCAAAAGTAGGTGTTTCAGAAATATTCAATTCTTTTTTCTTTTCTCCTGCAGAGCAGTCATCGTGTGCTATAGGAGCATATAATCTGTTATAGTATTCGATAACCATTCTGTCTGAATTGAAGTATGCTTCACTTGTTCTGATTGCTTGTCTCATTAATCTTGCCCATTCTGCCTTATTGTTATAATAAGTAGGAATGATTTGGTTTTCGATAATTTCCATTACGCATTCGTGGTCTTTCCAATGTCTTTCTTCCCAAGGCATATCGTCATCTAAACCCGGATATTCAACAGTATACCCGTTAATTCCGTTAAACGTACCTTCAACTGTCCATCCGTCGTAGATAGATAAGTGTAATGCACCGTTCATGTTAGCTGACATACCTGAAGTTCCAGATGCTTCAAACGGTCTTAACGGAGTATTCAACCAAATATCAGAACCACGTTTTAGCATTCCTGACAATTGAAGTTCATATCCGGGAAGAACTACAACATTCTTTAATGAGTGTGAACGGTTTAGCAATTTGTTAAACATTTCTTTACCCATAACATCATCAGGGTGGAACTTACCTGCAAAGATAATTTGAACTTTATCTTCGTCTAACAGTTTGCCGATTCTGTCTTTATCCATCAAGATTAACCAAGCACGTTTGTAATCTGCAAATCTTCTTGCCCATGTGATTGTTAATACATCAGGATTAAATCTCTTACCTGCAACGTTTGCAATGTACTTGAATAATTCCGATTTCATTTCACGTTTTACGTCAAGCAATGCTTGAGGGTCATTTTGAGCTTCAGCAACTCTCTTATCTTGCCAGTATTGTAAGTTAACAGCGTTTGTTATTGCTCTAATAGGGCATCTGTCTTCAACCCATTCCCACATCTTATTTGCAACAAGGCCGTGAAGTTGAGAAACTGCGTTTGCAATTCTTGACATTCTTAGTGCAGCAACAGTTAATGAGAAGTTTTCTCCGCCTAATTGTATTGCACGTTCTCTTGATGCACCGGCAAAGAAACCGCCTTCAAGCAATGTATCAACCCAATGTACTTCGTTACCTGCTGCAACAGGTGTGTGAGTTGTAAATACAGTTTTTCTTCTGACTTCTTGCAAGTCACCATTATATTGTCTTAAAAGTTCAAATGCCGCAGGAAGTGCGTGTCCTTCATTCATGTGGATTACGTCAAAATTGTAACCTGCTGCTTGAAGAACTCTTACACCTGCAATACCGAGAACTGTTTCTTGTGCAATTCTGATTTTTTCATTTCCGTCATATAATTTGTGTGAAATACTCTTAGCCCAATCGCTGTTACCGTCAATGTCGGTTGTTAATAAGTAAACAGGGCAAGTTCCGAATAATTCCGGGTTTACTTTGTAAGCTTTGACTTTAACTTTTTCTCCGAATGTTTCAACATCAACAACTATTCCGGTGTCTTCTAAGTAGTCATAATATTTCCTTATATAAGCTACTTCCACGTTGCCGGAATGGTCAATTCTTTGGTCATAATAACCGTATGACCACAGAATTGTCACACCAACCATAGGCATTTGCAGATACCCTGCCGATAACATATGTGAACCTGCTAAAAATCCTAAACCGCCGGAATAGGTGCTTAGTGATTGGTCCATTGCAATTTCCATTGAGAAATAAGCTACGTTTGGTAATGTCATAATCTTAATACCTTCTTATTCATGTGTGTACTACTAAAGGACTATAAAAGTCCATGTGAATTCTACCAATAAAATAACACATAATCAATCTTTTTATCAAAATGCTAGCTCTTTGTAATTATATAAAACCTTAAAATCCAATGAAATTATGTATCACGCCGATTGTTAAGAAATGTAACAAATAATACTTTAGAATTAATTCTCTATGATAATGATTCGAAATTAAATTTTTAATGCTCCGGAATATCCTTTTAAATTGTGGTTTTTAGGGTAATGTACTTGTTGAATGCCGCTATTTTCATTGATTCTTTTGTTATATATGTCCATGTTTATTTTTTGATAATATGATGCTGAGTAGTTTCTCAGAATCGGTGAAATTAGTGCGGTAGATATAATGCTGCCTACAGTTGTCGTGATAGCGGATGTTGAATCACATATATTGTCAAATGAGTTAAGTGCATGGCGATGTTTTTCTATAAGTTTTTCTCTTTCTATTTTTGAAGTATTTATATATTTATCGGATTTTTCAATTTTATTTATAACTTCTTCTATATTTTCTCTAACATTAAAATTTAATTTCCCACGTTTATCAATTAAATTTTGTTTAGTTAAGTATTCGGTTAACTCTTTTGATAATATTTTGCCTGTTTTTGTATAATTTTTTGTAATTTTTTGAATAGGTTTTGTTATTAAAAACATTGAAAGTACTGTAATACATCCTTCTGTCAGTTCCTGCGGAATCATAAAAGCTTTTTGTTTAGGGGAGTACTTGTCGTTAAACCAAATTGCACCTGTTTGTGCAATAGATGACATAGCAATTCCAAGCATGCTTGTTGCAAGAATCATAGCTCCGGAACCGCTTTCAAGGTGTTTATATACTTTATCGGCAAAAAATTTTGCCGGTTTTGAAATCCAAGAGCTCATGCAGCCTCGCTTTCTTGTGAGGCTTTATATTTTTTGTGCAGGTTTATAAGCGTGTTTGCGCCTTTTGTAGTAAGAGGAGCATCAAGCAAAAAATTTGTGAACAGCATGACAACCAGTGCGGTAACTGTAGAAAGGGTATTTTTGTGCAGTTTTAGCTTGCTCTTTTTAACTTCTGTATTTTTTTCTTTAAGAATTTCTAACGGAGTAAGTAATGTCGAACCTTCTTTCGCAGAACCGTGCGCAAATTTCTCAACAAGCTTGTATGAGCATCCGCGCACGCAAAATCCTACGAAAGTACACGCACATATTTTAGCGATAGTTCTTAAAGCGGATGTTGTAGCAGTATCCCTATCAACGTTTGGATTGTAGTAATCAATTAATGGTTGAGTTGTGATAGCTGCAGCACCCAGTGCAAGGCGATTCCAATGCGGACTGGCAAGCGCCTGTCCTGTTTTATTGTATTTAGCAGCATTTTTAAGCTCTTTGTTTGGTAACGATTTATAGAATTTGTCGTAAAAAGAGCCAAAACAAACGCTATTATCTATAGAAGCTTTTGTTATCAAAATACGCCTTCCATATTTCTGTTAAATTGTATCAGGGATATATCCTACTATACTCCTTGCTAGTATATAATATAATATTTCATTTTGATTTACAAGTAAAATTTATGCAAATATTTTTTGTTTTAATTTATTTGTTTCCTCCGTATGGTGTATTTTATTTTTTAAAAATCCATCTTTTGATTGATGTCGATTGATAGGATAAATAATATATTGTAGTTGTAGACTTGGGTAGAGTGTAAATATTCACTCAAAATGGTAAGTAAAAGAGAGAGGGTACGTAAGATGAATCTTACGAGTATAGATGCAGCTTTGCAGAGAATACAATCTATAGAACGTCAGTTTCAATCATTAATGTCATATGGCGTTGAACCTGATAGTGATTTTCAAAAAATACTAAACAGCAAGGTTGAACAGGGCAAAGACAGTTCATCTGTGAATAAGTCGGAAATAAATGAATTAATAGACAAATATGCATACAAAAACGGTTTAGATGCAGATTTTGTAAAAGCGGTAATTAATCAAGAATCAGGCTTTAATCCTAATGCAACTTCAAAATGCGGTGCTATGGGATTAATGCAATTAATGCCGGGAACTGCTCAAGGACTTGGGGTAATTGATGCTTATGACCCAGAACAAAATATAGAGGGCGGAACAAAGTATCTAAAAGGGCTGATGGACAGATTTAATAATAATAAGTCATTAGCACTGGCAGCTTATAACGCAGGCCCAAATGCAGTCAAAAAATATGGCGGTATTCCTCCATATCAAGAAACCCAAAATTATGTAAAAAGTGTAATTAGTCAATATGACCGTATGAAAGGAGGTAAGGGGTAAATGTTCGGACTTTGGTTTTATTCCTTTCATAAAAACATCGTAGGAGGCCAGCTATGATAGTAAGAGGTTTGGAATCTTGTGCTAACGGCATGCTTGCATTAATGGATGCAAATGACAATACTGCAAATAATTTGGCTAACGTTAATACGGTCGGTTATAAAAAAGGATCTTTAAGATTTAAAGATGTAATGCATTCTGCAGTTTATACTCAGGCAGAATCAGTATTGCGTAATGATTCTACAAGATATTTGGGCTCTTTAAGTACAGGCAGTGAATCATATACTTATACTCATGACTTTACTCAAGGAGCGTTGACAAAAACTGATAATCCGTATGATTTGGCTATTGAAGGTGACGGATTTTTTAAACTTCAAGACGTAGAAGGAAAAATTTCTTATACAAGAAACGGTTCTTTTATTGTTAATAATGATGATTATCTCGTAACAAAACAAGGTGAATATGTACTTGATGTTCAAAACAGACGTATAAGAATGGTTCCTGAAGATTTAGATCCTGATTTGATAAGAGATAAGGTGGAAATTATTGTTGCAGAAAACGGAAATATAGAGATGAATGCAGGAAATCAAAAAATTCCTATGCAAACTATAGGATTGTTTGATTTTTCGGATAAAGATGATCTTTTTGAAATAAGCGATACAAGATTTATTCCAAAAAGTCCTGATACGAATTTAGAATTGAGAGCAGAAAAATATTCGGTTCAACAAGGAATGCTTGAGCTTTCAAATTCTAACGTCATCAGAGAAATGATTAGTACAATTAATACAACGAGAAACTATGAAAGTTTAGCAAAAATAGTTACAACGAATAGTCAAATGCTTGATACTGCGGTATCAGTAGGAAGATTAAGAGTATAACAAACTTTAATATAAACCAGACGAGGAGAGGATAAATGTTAAGAGCACTAACAACAGCAGCGACAGGCATGATAGCACAACAAAACTATCTTGATGTTATTGCAAACAACGTAGCAAACGTTAACACTACAGGCTACAAGCAATCAAGAATTGAATTCCAAGATTTGCTTTCTCAAGCGGCAAGAACTCCGGGTGCTTTAATGAACCAAGGAACTTATCAACCGGTTGGTATTGAAATCGGTCTTGGTGTTAAAACTGCCGCAACAACAAGAGTATTTACGCAAGGTGTTGCAATCTCTACCGGCAGACAGCTTGATATTGAGATTGAAGGTGAAGGCTTCTTGCAGGTAATGAAGGAAGACGGTTCTCTTGCTTATACACGTGACGGCTGTTTACAGGTTGATTCTCTTGGCCAATTGTGTACAAATGACGGTCTTTTAATTCAACCTTCTGTTTCAATTCCTCGTGACGCAACAGAAATAACAATTACGCAAGACGGTAATATCTCTGTCACATTACCTGGGCAAACTCAGCAATCAACAGTAGGCTCTTTGCAGCTTGTAAAATTCCAAAATCCCGCAGGTCTGTTATCGATAGGACACAATTTGTATCAGGAAACACAAGCTTCAGGTAACCCCGTGCAGGATACTCCGGGACAAAACGGTTTAGGATTAATTCAACAATGTATGTTGGAGGGTTCTAACGTGCAAATCGTTGACGAGCTTGTCGGATTGATTAAGGCAGAGCGGGCATTTGAATCTAACTCAAGATTGATTACCGCATCAAGTAATATTCTGCAAGTTACAAATAATATGACTTAATAAAATGAATAGTGAGTCTTGAATTGTGAATCGTAGTTATTTAACGGAAAATAAAATATCAAAAATCAGAATAAAAATTGCAGGCTGCTTTATTGCAGCTCTGCTATTATTCGCTGTTCCGACAGTTCAAGCTCAAGTTCTTACATCTAATCAAGTGAAAACAGATGTTGCACGTCTTTTTGAAAATAATTATAAAAAAACTATTAGCGGGGATGTTGAAGTAAAAATTACAGGAACTCAATTTGCGGAATTGCAGCTGCCTGACGGTAAAATAACTTATAAAATTGTATCAGGCGGTGACAGAATTATGCCCCGTGATATTAAAAGAGTTGATGTGTATGTGAACGGAGTTTTTATAAGGACTTTAAATCTTCCGGCTCAGACTGTTGTTATGAAGGAGGTTCTTGTTGCTTCTGATTTTATTAACAGAGAACAAACTCTTACAAAGGAGTGTACTCAGGTCAAAAAAATTGATGTTTCAATGAAGATGAATTATGTTCTTGAAGAGTCTATGCTTGAAAAGGAAATAACAACCAAAAAGACATTTCAAAAGGGAGAAATAATTGATAAACGTTTTGTAAAAATGCGCCCTGATGTTGCAAGAAATTCAGATGTAAGAGTATTTTTCATATCTAATGGTGCCGTAATGATTTCCATAGACGGGACTGCGATACAAGATGGCATGATAGGTGATTATGTCAATGTAGAAAACAAGAATTATAAAAGAGTTTATAACGGAAAAGTTATTGGTGAAAACAAAGTACTCGTAAATATTTAAACTCAACAAAATATACATTTTGCTGGATTTAAAAGTTCCTCCTTTTGAATGATGTCTGATTTAGAAAATATATTTATAGTATTAGTGGGGAGGGGTGAATGTAATTTTAACCCTCGAGGATGGTAAGTAAATATAGTTAGAAGTTAAGTCTTTTGGACGAATACTTATATAACGGCTTTTAAAAAAAGGGGAGAGAAATGAAAAAGCTAGCAGCACTGATAATATTGTTGTTAATGGGATTTATGCCGGTTAATGCAGCCGTTGTCAGAATTATGGATATCGCTCATATTCAAGGAGTCAGAGAAAACCAACTTGTGGGATATGGTGTTGTTGTAGGTCTTCCCGGAACCGGTGATAACTCACGTTCAACACAAATTACAAATAAAATGATGTTAAGAAACTTGGGTACAGTAATTGAGCAAGAAAACTACATCCAAAAAGGTGCTTCAGCGGCTGTAATTGTAACTGCAACAGTGCCTCCATTTGCCAAAAACGGTGACAAGATTGATGTAACGGTTTCGGCTATGGCTGACTGTAAAAGCTTAGAAGGCGGTGTGTTAGTACAAACTATACTAAAAGCCCCTAACGGTGAAGCAGTTGCGGTAGCTCAAGGACCTTTAACAGTTGGCGGTATTAATAAAATTGCAGGCGGTTCTTCTGCTCGTAACGCAATAACAACAACAGGAAGAATCCCCGGCGGTGCAATTATTGAACGGGATATTTACACTGAAATAGGTGATGAGAATTCTATAACTCTTTCCATTGACCACTCAGATTATACAATGGTATCAAGAATTGCAAATACAATTTCTCAAATAGCACCAGCTCGTGCATTGGACGGAAGCTCCGTAAGAGTTCAAATCCCTGCAAAGTTTATTAATGACAGAGTAAGCTTTCTTGCAATTTTGGAAAATCTGGAAGTAACACCGACAAAAGAACGGGCAAAAGTAGTTGTTAATGAAAGAACCGGAACGGTTGTAATAGGTGCTGATGTTAAACTTATGCCTGCTGCGGTTGCGCATGGAAACATAACGGTTACAGTTTCAACCCACAATGATGTTTCTCAACCAAACGGATTCTCTAACGGTGCGACAGTTGGATTTGAGAATGCGGATATAGAAATTAATAAAGCTCCCGGAAGCTTGATAGAAATGCCTGCTAACAGCAATTTAAATGACCTTGTAAGGGCGCTGAATTCTATCGGGGTTGCTCCTGTGGATTTAATATCAATCTTGCAGGCACTTAAAAAATCAGGAAGTTTACAAGCAGATTTAGTAATAATTTAATGGGGAATAAAAATGACAATTTCTCAAACATCAGACATAACAACACCTACACTGGATTTAATTAAACACGGTTTGAATCATGCAAGAACCGTGAACGGTGATCAGGAATTGTATAACAGAATAAAAGAATCAGGGGATTCCAAAGAACAGTTAAAGAAAGCGGCAACGGAATTTGAGTCAATTTTTATAACAAAAATGCTGCAAGAAATGGATAAAACTGTAGAGAAAGACGAAAACGGATTATTTGGTAATGATAACAAATATGAAGAAACGTTTAAGTCAATAGTATTCCAACAAATGGGCAGAGACTTGGCTAATAATCCGAGAACAAGCTTTGGATTTGCTGATTCAATATACAGACAGATGGAAAAATACGTAAATTAGTGAGATAAAAAATTGAGAGTAGAACAAAACAATTCAGTACAACAATTTAGTGCATTAAATGCGTTTAAGAGTAGTAAAAATATTAGACCTGCTGAAAAAGAAGAGCAGATTTTGCAGTCGTCAGAAGACAGAACGCCAAAAATAATGACTTTGAGCGACAGAATTGATGTTGATGAAGTAAGAGAATGCGCAAAATACGTTGGTGAATTTAATATCACTGACGATGATATAAGATATGGACTATTATACGGCAGAAGTGTTATAGCGGAATTTCTGTGTTAAGAAATTTGCGGAGGCGATATGAGAAAAATTTTAGTATCAATGTTTATATTAATATTAGGACTTTCAATTAGCGGCAGTGCTAATGCAGAGTCTTTGTTTACTTTAGGAGCAACGCAAAATTATCAGGGTGTTCCTCGTTCTTTGTTTGGCGGGGTTCAAGCTCATCAAATAGGAGACTTAATCTCAATAAGGATGACAGAAAATATTTCTTTGAGTGATAACCTTACATACGCTTCGGAAAAATCATCAAACACAACAGATTCGTTTACATCTTTTATAAAAGATTGGCTGCACTTGTCATCACTTAAAGGCTCAAACGGATACGGCGGTTCAAATGAAGTCTCTAATACTGCAACAGGAGCAAGGGCTTTATCTATAGGTGACAGAATTGCAGTACAGGTTGTGCAGCAGCTTCCTAACGGCAATCTTGGAGTACAGGGCAAAAAGACTCTTGTTAACGGAAATGAAAGAATGGATTTTATTATAACAGGTGTAGTAGATCCAAGGTGGCTTAATGTAGACGGAGAAGTATATTCTTATAATGTTGCAAATCTTCAATTTGCTCTATCAGGCAGAGGCTCAATTTCAAGAAGTCAAAACGAAGGTATATTCAACAGGTTTATCAGGTATTTGTTCTAGTGATATAAAGATTTTGGGAAAAGGATATGGATAAAGTACAATTTCACAGTTTAATAGAAATTCTCGACGAAGAAATTCGGGCATATACAAATTTAAAGGATTTATTTGCCGAAAAACGGGAAATATTAAAGAAAGCCAAAGCAGATGACTTGGGGGTACTTGACAATAAGATAATTGCACTAAATAATAATATTGTTGAGCTAAATAAATCACGTCAGGAACTTGCGATGAAAATGCTCGGAAAAGATGCCAACATGTCAGAATTTATAGAATATGCCGAGAACGTAGCTCCTGAATTTGCAGAACCTTTAAAAGAACGAAAAGTAAAGATTTGTAAAATTATTCCTGAAATAACGTTATTAAATAACCAAAATGTGGAATTACTGAAGCATGGTATTATAATTTCTAACAAGATGTTGGAAACAATTATAAATGCTTTTGCACCTCAAGGAAGTTATTATAACGGTGCAGGAAAAACAGATACACATGACATGGACATGTGGACAATAAGTGAAGAAATTTAAATGAGGTAGAAGTATGAACCTGTTATCATCATTAAATATAAGCCAAGGTGCTTTATCAGTAAACGAAAAAGCAATCAGTGTTGTTTCGCACAACGTTGCAAATATGAATACAGAAGGGTACCACAAGCAGAGAGTTAACCTTGCCGCAAGAAATATTGCAGGTCAAATCGGAGATAACCCTCTTAATCAGGTACGTGCAAACGGCGGTGTAATGATAGCAAATGTTATGAGATATAACGATGACTATCTTAACAATTACTACAGACAACAGTTGGCACAAAGAAATATGTATGAGCAGCAGCTAGGCAACTTGGATGATTTGGCAAATATATTCAATGATTTGGACGGAACCGGTATAGACAGTGCACTAAGTGATTTTTATGATGCACTTAATAACTTAAACCAATATCCGGCAAGCTCTACCGCTCGTGCAAACTTTATTGAAAGAGCTAAGTCTTTAGCTTCAATAATGAATTCAAAGAGTGTTGAATTAAGTAAATTAACAGGTCAGGCTCTCGGAACCGGCGATTCAGCGGAGGCTTTGGCAAATTCAAGAATTTATGCTCAATATAGAGACCTTAATAATTCTCTGGAAGAGCTTGCAGCAGTAAACAAAGCTCTTCAAACAACTCAAACAGGAACATTAACTGCAAACAATTTGTTAGACAAAAGAGACTTGATACTGCACGATATTTCTCAATATTTGGATATAACAGTTGATGAAAAACAAAACGGTACTGTTAATGTATATGTAGGAGATGTTCCTCTTGTTAAGGGCTCAACGGTTACAGGTTCTTTAGAAGTTCAGACTGCGAAAGACTATTGTGCAAACCACGAACCGCCAATAGGAACTCCTGATGATTGGTCTGATATATGGTATAACCAAATGCATGGTGAAGCTGCAGTTATCAGTATTGTTGATAAAAGCGGTGATTCATACAGTGTTATTTATGATAATGCAAACGGAATTATTCAAGGCGGTGCGTTGGGCGGATTAATCCACTCTGCAACAGACTACGATGACGGTGTAACTAATGCAGGTACAGTTCAAGCTGCCTTAGATACTTTAGCATCAACAATAGCTGATGTGTTCAACACATTAAACACAAGGGAAGGTGCTTATTGCATAAATCCAAATGATACTAATTTATTAACCGAAACAAATGCAAATAATACAATATTCCAAAGTAGTGACGGCGGCCCGATTACAGCTGCTAATATTACAATCAGTGATAATTTAAGGTCAAATGACGGTATTTGGAACATTGCTTGTGCATATTTTGAAAATGAAGCAGACAGACCGAGCGCAACAAATCCGGATGCATATAATGCAGTTGGTAACGCTTTCAACGTTGTCGATATGATGGCAACAAGAAACGCAAAACAAGGCGGTGAAATGAAGGGTATGTCATTTGAGGATTTTTATTCTAATATACTCGGTAAAGTAGCTTCAGCAGGTGACACAGCAAAATCGCTTTATGAAACTCAATGTGATGTGGTTGATTCATTGGAAAACCAACTTGATTCGGCTTATGGTGTTGACTTAAACGAAGAATTAGTTGACCTTGTTAAATACCAAACTGCTTATGCGGCAGCAGCCCAAGTGTTTAATACAGTAAACGCTTGTCTTGATACTTTAATGACATTAGGAAGGTAGCATTATGTACTCAAACAGAATCTCAACAGCAGCAAGATACAATTTATTGGCTTCTGATATCAAGAAGAATGAAGAAGCTTTCAACAGACTGACTGCACAACTTGCATCAGGCAAAAAGTTTTCCAGCATTACGGAAGACCCTATTGCTGCGGTGAATATTGTAAATACAAACAGGCAGTTAGGTCAAATTGAAACATTCAACAAGAATGTTGAAATGGCAAAAACAGAAATTCAAACAATGGATGATTTGTTGGATTTGGCAAACGGATATTTGTCAAGAGCATGGGATAAGGCAGTTCAAGCAAATAACCAAACATATAACGATGATTCACTAAAAGCTTTAAAAGTTGAAATTGACGAAATTTTGAATACTGTAGTTGATTTAGCAAATACTGAATTTAACGGTAATTATGTGTTTGCCGGAGCAAATGTAAAACTGCCGCCTTACAAGTTTGATGAAAACGGAAATGTAATATATACAGGTACAAAACAGGGAAGTCCGTATATTCGCCAATATGAAGTTGCTGATGGTGTATATGAAACAATCAACACTACCGGCGACAAAGTGTTTGGCTGGTATGAAGGTGACGGTGAAGGTGAATATTCCGGCTTGATAGGTACTTTAAAGTTATTAAGTAACTCAATTCAAGGTGTTGTTGACGGACACGCTGAAGGTGATAATGCAAAAGTTCAAGAATCTTATGAAAAGATGAATTCAACACTTTCCATGTTCCAAAAATCGCTTGATACAATAACTGCTGAGCAAACAAAATTCGGCGGTGTTTATAACAGATTAGAGATGACGAATAATACACTTGAAACAAATACAGAAAACTTGACTTCATACTTATCACAACTTCAGGAAGTTGATATTGCTCAAGCTGTTTCTGATTGGTATCAAGCACAGTATGCATATCAAGCAAGTCTTCAAGTTGCGTCAGCATCAATGGGTATGAGCCTATTGAATTATATGCAGTAAAAATATTTATCCTAAGTTTAAATATTAAAAGAATTAATATACTTACCATTTTAAGGGCATTTTATGTCCTTTTTTATTGCGCTTGAGAAGATTTTACAGTTAATCATCTACATAGATTGTGCCATGAAACATATGCGGAATATCTGCCATCATGTTTGTATATTCTTTCACAGAAATAGTATCTCCTTTATCTTTGGCAGGATCTGTTGCTTCATGGTATAACTCAAGGAATGCTACCATATTCTTTGTGTTAAAACTAGGGTCATCTTTGAGCTCGTCAAAAACATAAAGTTTGAAGCCATGAGTATCAGTAATATCAGGATTCTCTTTTGTTGAAAATTTTTTTATTGCTTCATATATAACTCGAGTATAACGGTCAGTTTCTATTTTAATAGTTTTGCCATTCAAATCTTTAAAATTAACGTATCTACCGTTGATTTCGGGCAAATTTGGTTTTGATAAATCAATCGGAGTAGTTTTTTCAATTGTGTCTGTTTTTTCAATTTTTTGTTTTTCAAAACTATCCGATTTATTATTTTGTGCTCCTGAGCAAGAGCTCAAAGCTTGCGATGCAAGTGCTATACTGCCTGCTACAATCATAGCTTTTATTGATGACATTGGGTTGATAGATAAACTCATATTTATATTCTTTCCTTTCTCTATATTTTGTCAACTTTAATATAGATAAAACTTGTAAATAATAATTTTGCTAGTTTTAAGAAAATTACTTACAAATATTTACATAACAATGAAAGAATTTTAATATACTTACCATTTTAAGGGCATTTTATGTCCTTTTTTATTGTTTAAATTTTATCCCAACTGTTGTCGCTGCGAAGTCCCTGAAGTTTGTTGCGTTCAAGCCTGATTTTTTTATATTCCATTTCGCTTAATTGTGTTCCGTCAGAATCAAGCACCATGCATTTTTTGTCTTTTTTGACAACAATATACTCTCCCATTTTTTTAATTTTATCAAAGTCGGGTTCTAACAATATTTTACCGAAAGTGCTTGCAAGTCCGTATTTATGATATTTTTTTAGTAATAATGAATCGTTTATGAGTGTGATTTTGTCATACTCGTTATCGATAAGAGTTTTGCCGTCCGCATCTAAAACTCCGTAATATCCGTTAAGCTTGGTAATAAAAATGTTTTCTTCTACACGAAAAACTTTTTGGTATTTTGTTTGAGCAATATTTTTTTCGTGCAAATCGATGATTCCGTATTTTTTATTTAGCCTTACAAGAAGTCTGTTTGGAACAATTCCTTGCATGCTTGAATATGGGCGTGTTGTAAGCGCTTTGCCTTCAGTATCAATAACTTTGCAGATTTTACCCTGTCTTATTAAAAAATAATGTTGTTTATCAAAAATTACGTGCTTTACACTTTGACAATTTGCTTGGATAATACCGCCATTTTTGTTGTAAATTGTGCTGTTTGAATAACTGCGTCTTGAACCATCTGAATATAGGTATGAAAAAGTTTCAGTCACAATGTAGTGAGAATCACAATCTGCAAATTTTTGTTCTGTTTTTTGGTAATCTCTGTTTATTAAATAAACAGAAGAACCTCCGCTCGAACCATGATAATAGCTGCCACGGTGATATCCTCCATGCCTTCCGTGATGATGAGAGGCTAAAACCTGAAAGTTAAAACCTGCAAACAACAGTGCAATAAATAACGCAACGATTTTTTTCATTTTTTCTCCAACTCTATACCATTATTATAACGATTTTTTTATAAATTTGTTCAAAAATATTAATTCAAATAGTTTAGTAGAAGATTTCCGCTATGTAAAAAAATCTTTGAATTAAACAGAAAATTTAAATATCGTAATATAAGTCTTCGGTTTAGTTGACATTGGTTTAATGGTTTAAATATAATTAATTTCGGAGGTATGTGATGCCTAAGAATTTAATAGTTGGTGCCGGAATTTCAGGTGCGGTGCTTGCAAATTTAATAGCCGAAAAATCAGATGAGAAAGTTGTTGTAATAGACAGAAGAAAAGAATTAGCCGGCAATATATATGACTATAAGGATAAAGAAACCGGTATAACGGTTCATAAATATGGACCGCATATTTTTCACACAAATAACAAAGAAGTTTGGGATTTTTTATCAAAATTTACAGAATGGCATTTTTTCTTTTTAAAGCCAAATGCTGTTTTTGAAGGAAATATTTGCACAATTCCTTTTAATTTAACAACTCTTTACGAAGTTTTTTCAGAGTCAATGGCTCAAAAAATTGAAGAAAAATTAATAAAAAATTACGGGTACGGCAAAAAAGTTCCGATTCTTGAATTGAAGGAAAATAAAGATGAAGATTTAAAATTTTTGGCTCAATATGTTTATGAGAATATGTTTAAAAACTATACGACTAAACAATGGGGGCTAAAGCCTGAAGAAATTGATCCTTCGGTCACGGCAAGAGTGCCTGTGTATATCAGTCATGATAACAGATATTTCCAAGATAAATATCAAGGAATTCCTATGCACGGTTATACGGAGATGATTAAAAATATGCTTAATCACAAAAACATAACCGTGAAAATGAATACGGATTATAAAGATATTAGTGAAAAATATGACAGAGTATTTTATTCAGGTGCAATAGATGAATATTTCGATTATAAATACGGAGAACTTCCGTACAGAAGTTTGAAATTTGATGTTCAAACTATTAATAAGGAGTATTATCAAAAAGCTGTAGTTACAAATTATCCGAACAATTATGATTTTACAAGGATTACGGAGCACAAATACTTTTTAGATGAAAAATCCGATAAAACGATTATATCTGTTGAGTATCCGGAAAAATTTGAATTAGGTAAAAATGAAAGGTATTATCCGATATCAAATCCTGAAAATCAAGCTTTGTATAACAAATATAAAACGGAAGCTGATAGTACGAAAGGTTTGTATTTTATAGGCAGATTAGGCGATTACAAATACTATAATATGGATTTGGCAGTCGAAAAAGTGTTTAAATTTTACAATGAGGAGCTTAAAAAATGATTTTAGTAACAGGCGGTGCTGGATATATAGGAAGTCACACGGTAATTAATCTGTTAAATGCAGGAAAAGAAATCGTTGTGTTTGACAGTCTTGAAAACGGTCACATTGAAATTATTCAGGCTTTACAAAAAATTGGTGATGTAAAATTTGTTAAAGGTGACTTGCGGAATATAGAAGATATTGAGGGCGTTTTTAAAAATTATAAAATTGATGCGGTTGTTCATTTTGCAGCATTTGCGCTTGTCGGCGAATCTGTGGAAAATCCTGCAAAATACTACAGAAACAATACTTTTGGTACATTAAATCTGTTAGATACAATGATTAAGCATGGATGTAAAAAGATTGTATTTTCATCAACCTGCGCAACGTATGGAAATCCGAATTATGTGCCCGTAGACGAAAAACACCCGCAAAATCCTGTCAGTCCTTATGGTTCATCAAAACTAATGGTAGAGATGATAATGAATGATTACGATAAGGCATACGGATTAAAATCAATTAAACTCAGATATTTTAATGTCGCGGGGTGTGATAAGGATTGCCGAGTCGGAGAATGGCATGAACCGGAGACTCACTTGATTCCGAATATTATTAAATCCACTTTTGGAGAAGGTAAAACGTTTAAGATATTCGGAGATGATTATAACACACCTGACGGCACGTGTATTAGAGATTATGTTAATGTAGAGGATTTAGCCGAAGCTCACAGACTTGCTTTAGAATATTTGGAAAAAGAAAATAAATCTAATGTATTTAATTTAGGAACAGAAAAAGGCGACAGTGTAAAAAACGTTTTTGATGTTTGTGAAAAAGTTTTGAACCAAAAAATTCCTGTAGAAGTTGTGTCCAGAAGGGATGGTGATGCAGAAGCTTTGTATGCAAATGCGAATAAGGTTAAAACTGTTTTGGGATGGAAACCTCAAAGAACAATAGAAGACAGTATCAAAACGGCATACAGGTGGGAAGAAAAGATGGAGACTAAATAAAGTGGCAAAGGTTTCGGTAATAATACCCGTATATAATGCGGAAAAAACATTGGAAAGATGCTTGGATGCTTTAATAAATCAAACATTCAGTGATTTTGAAGTTATTTGTGTAAACGACGGTTCTAAAGATAATTCTTGGGAAGTTTTGGAAAAATACAGCAATAAGGATTCAAGAATAAAAGCTTTTAATCTGGAAAACCACGGTGTTGCATACACAAGGAATTTTGCAATTTCAAAAATGAGCGGAAAGTATTTGATGTTCTGTGATGCGGATGACTGGTATGAGCCTTCTATGATTGAAGAAATGGTTAATACCATAGAAGAGCGGAATGTTGATGTTGTAATGTGTGATGCTAATGTTATTGACATTGCAAATGGCGAAATTCAAAAAGAAGGCGATAAAAAATATGTTGGCATTAATTTATTAGGAGATTATAACTTAAATACCGAAATAGTTGAAAAAATTAATGTAGTTTTATGGAATAAAATATTTAAAAAAGAGTTAATAGATAAATATAAAATCAATTATCCTAATAAATATGAACATGACGATATGGGTTTTGTTTATATGTATTTAGCTATTGCAAAAACATATTTTGGATTAAATAAAAAGCTTTATAATTATATTATCGGCAATGAAAAGTCCATTATGGGAAAAAATCTTACAAGTACAAATTATGGTAAAGAGTTTGATTTTATTTATGCTTTTAAATTTGTTTTTGATTTTATACAAAAACTTGAAAAACCGGAATATGATTATTTTATTAAAAAAAGATTTAGGGATTATTTCCTTCATTATATACAATTTTTAAATAATAAGCAGCAAAAAGAAGCCTTATCTATAATCCAAAAATATATTTTGGAATCAGGATATTTTAAAGATAATAATCCTAAAGAAATAGAGTATATAAAAGAAGCAAAAAACGTAAAACGATGTAAAGAATTGCTAAAATATGGTAAGTTGAATCCGCTTGAAAAAATTTTTTCTGTAAAAAATAACGGTAACAAAAAAGTTATACGTTTATTTGGCTTAAAGTTAAAAATCAAAAGAAAACAATTTTGTAAAAGTACAAAAATCTTTATTGTATATCATAAGCCTTATGCATTATTTAGGAATGATATTTGCACTCCGATTAATGCAGGTCGTTATAATGTGAACGATATTAATAATCATTATTTAACAGAAGAAGAAAAACAATGGATGAAGAAGAGTACAATAGGTGATGATTCTGGGGAAAACATATCAGAATTAAATAAGTTTTTAAGTGAATATACTGCAATTTATTGGGTATGGAAAAATTATGAAAAAATAGGAAATCCTGACACAATAGGCTTTATGCATTATAGAACCCTCTTTATGCTGCACAGATATCCGCAATATGATGATAATTATTTGGATAGTTGCGGTTATAAAGAAGGTTATATATGTTATTTGATGTATATATACAGAGCAATTACGGGTGGTTGGGTGCGTAATATAAAATCTCAATATGAATGCTATAAAGGTGTTCCAGGTGGGCATAATATCATATTTTATGATGCGCTTTTGGATATATTTAAAACAAAATTCAAAAAGGATTATAAAAGTTTTTATAAATGGAGTATGACACCTAACAAAGGCGGTCCGTTTAAAAATATGTTTATTATGCGTAAAGAAGACTTTTTTAAGTTATGTGAGTGGATTTTTCCGATTTTATTTGAACTTCTGGATAAATTTAAGAATTATGCATATCAGGATGGTTCTGAAAAGCGTAACTTTGCTTGGCTGACAGAACTTTTAACTGCATATTGGATTGATAAAAATATTGGTCAAAAGAATTGTCATGAAACCTCAGCTTTTCGCCCGATTGCGGAAAGTAGAGAGTTAGTTGAGGTGTAGTTTGTCAAGTTCCGTTTCAGAAGAAAAAAATAAAACTGTTATAAAGTCATATTTTCAAGGAAGTTCGATTCCTGTCATTTTTGGGTGTGACGGAAATTATGTACATTGTCTTAGTGTTGCAATTATGTACAAGAATTAATAAACCAAAAATAAGAAAGTTAAAATGTTTTTTACAAAATATATTTTCAGCAGTAAACAAAACAGAAAGTAATAAAAAATATAAAGTAATAACTATACTAGGATTTAAAATAAAATTTGTATAAGATAGTAAATAAAAAGAATGGAAAAAGAGAAATTTAATAACAGTTTAGGTTAAAAGTTTCTAAAATGAGAAAGTGTATATATGAATATTGATAAAAAAAATGCATTGTTACTTATGGCAGTTACAGGAAATTATTTATTTTCTGCAGCGAATGTGTTGCTTGGTATAAAAAAATATTCGCCAAATATGTTCGACCATATTGTTATATATACGGATAAACAGGCCAAAGAGTGTGACAAGCAAGCAATCTCAAAGATTTTTGATGTTGAATTTAAGATATATGATTTTCAGTTAGATTCTCAAAAGGACAGATTACGTTTAATTTATTATTCAAACATGACTTATGCAAGATTTGAAGCTTTTACGTATTTGAATGAGTATAAAAAAGTTTTCTGGTTAGATTCAGATTTACTTATAACGGGAGATATTTCAGGGCTTTTAAATTATGGCGATAAGTGCGGGCTTTCAATGTCGTTGGACTTGTATCCATACCCTAAAGGACATTCAATTAGGGCATTCTTTGTAAACCCTGTTCCTGACTATGATATGAGTGCTACTGCTTATGCAACAGGTATTATCATATTTTCAGACAAATTACCTAATCCTTTAGAATTAAGGGAATATTTATATAAACAAACCAATAAATATTCTTCATATTTAAAATATGCAGAACAAGGTATTTTGCACATGATGGCTCAAGATTACAATATTGAAATTGAAGAATTTCCTAAGACAATATATCATGAATTTGTCGGTGATAACTATAAAGATGCAAAAATAACACACCTCCTTGGTACATCAAAGCCATGGCAGCAATATGAATTTGGAGCATTTGATGAATGGTATGAAAATCATATAGAGTGGATTAATCTTGGTGGTAGTGAATGTGAAATTTTTGAAAATTTGCTTTGTAGTGTTTCTTATAGAGAAGTATTTCACGGTAAAACACGTTACCAGAATATAATGCAAAAAGTGCTCTTTAGTTGTCATAATTTATCAAAGTTAAAAAGGCAGTTTTTAAAATATAGAATCTTGTCTAATTTTAAATTTTTACCAAAGCATGAGTGTTATGTCAAACGTAAAAAATTGATAAATACAAAAATAAGTATAGTTAAGAATTATTTAAAATCAGAGGAGAAATATGACTAAAACAATCTTAATAACAGGCGGAACAGGTTTTATAGGTTCAAATCTTTGTAAAAGACTTATAAAAGATGAAAATAACAGAATTATTTGTGTAGATAATAATTACACAGGTACTTTAGATAACGTAAGTGAATTATTGGATAATCCGCGTTTCAAATTCATTGAACACGATATTATTGAGCCTTTAAATATTGATGAAAAAATTGATGAAATATACAACCTTGCGTGTCCTGCGTCTCCTCCTGCTTATCAGGGAGATAAAGCCGTATTTACGACAAAAACTTGTGTATATGGTGCTGTAAATATGCTGGAGCTTGCAAGAAGAAACAATGCCAAAATTCTTGAATCTTCTACAAGTGAAATCTATGGCGAACCTCTTGTTCATCCTCAAATTGAAACTTATAGAGGGAATGTTAATCCTATAGGAATTCGCTCATGTTATGACGAAGGCAAAAGATGCGCCGAAAGCTTGTTTTTTGACTATAACAGAATCTATGGTGTAAAGATAAAAGTTATTCGTATATTTAACACCTATGGCCCTATGATGGATCCAAATGACGGAAGGGTGGTATCCAACTTTATCTGTCAGGCGCTCAGAGGTGAAGATTTAACAATATATGGTGACGGCTCTCAAACTCGCTCATTCTGTTACGTTGATGATTTAGTTGAAGTAATTACAAGAGTGATGGCATCTGAAGATGATTTCCTTGGGCCTGTAAATACGGGAAATCCCGGAGAATTTACAATTAAAGAACTTGCAGATTTAGTCAGAGAAAAAGTAAATCCTGAGTTAAAGGTTATATATAAACCACTTCCGTCGGATGATCCGACTCAAAGAAGACCGGATATCACGCTTGCAAAAACAAAATTCGGCTGGGAACCGAAGGTAAAATTGAGTGAAGGTTTAGATATGACAATAGAATACTTTTCAAAAAGAATAAATAGACCAGTTAAAAATAAAGAATTACAAAGAGTATAAAGGAGAAATATAAATGAAAGTTTGTGTAATCGGCACAGGATATGTAGGATTAGTTGTAGGAACCTGTCTTGCTGAAATGGGTAATGATGTTATTTGTATAGATAATAATGAAGCAAAATTAAATGATTTAAAAAGGGGAATCGTTCCTATTTATGAACCCGGTTTGGATGAACTTATTAAGGTTAATGTTTCAGAAAACAGATTGTTCTTTTCTTCGGATTTAAAAACTGCGGTCGAAAAATCTGAGATTTGCTTTATTGCAGTTGGCACTCCCCAAGGAGAAGACGGAAGCGCTGATTTAAAATATGTTTATCAAGTTGCAGAAAGTATTGGCGAATCAATTAACGGATATAAAGTTATTGTTGATAAATCGACCGTTCCTGTCTGAACTGCCGAAAATGTTACTGCAATAATACGCAGTAAGACAAATCATCCGTTTGATGTTGTATCAAATCCGGAATTTTTAAAACAAGGTGCTGCAGTGGACGACTTTTTAAAACCGGACAGAGTTGTAATAGGTTCAAATTCGGACAGAGCAACAAAAATTATGCAGGAGCTTTATGCACCGTTTTTGAGAACAGGTAATCCCGTAATTATAATGGATGTTAAGTCTGCTGAAATGACAAAGTATGCTGCAAATTCATTCTTGGCGGTAAAAATTTCTTACGCAAACGAAATTGCAAACATATGTGAAAAAGTCGGTGCAGATGCTGAGATGGTAAGAATCGGGATGTGTGCTGATAAGCGAATTGGTTCACAATTCTTATTCCCGGGGTTGGGTTATGGCGGAAGCTGCTTCCCGAAAGACGTAAAAGCTCTTACAAAGACTGCAATTGATAACGGTTGTGATTATACAATGCTTAAGGCGGCTGATGATATCAATAAAAAACAAAGACAAATTTTTATAGACAAGATACTTTCAAGATTTGGTTCTAACCTTTTAGGAAAAACATTTGCTGTTTGGGGCTTGGCTTTTAAACCAAAAACTAATGATATGAGAGAAGCTCCCGCAATTACAATTATTAATGCATTGCTGGAGCATGGTGCAAAGATTCAGGCATATGACCCCAAAGCATATGATTGTGCAGAATTTTATTTCGGAAACAGTATATCATATGCAAAATCTTCTTATGAAGCACTTCAAAATGCAGATGCTCTTTTGCTTTTGACTGAGTGGAACGAGTTCAGAAGACCTGATTTTGACAAGATTAAAGATATGTTAAAACAGCCTGTAATCTTTGACGGTAGAAATCAATATGATGCAAAAAGGCTTTCTGAAAGAGGAATTGAATACGTATGCGTCGGCAGACCTACAGAAAGAGAACTTTTAACTGTATAAAAAGGAAAATAAATGAAACTTAATGCGACAACCGCTCAAAATTCTTTTAAATACGGATGGTTATTATCAAGAATAATGCCTTATATAAAACCGTACTGGTTTAGAATATTTTTAGGATTTGCTATCGCAATTCCACTGGGGCTTTTGGACGGCGTTACAGCTTTTGCGCTAAAACCTTATATGGATTATGTAATCGGAGGAAAAGCATTTGAATTTACACTCCTGAATCATAATTTTGTAATAACAAGCTTACAAATGTCTTATATATTGCCGATAGGTGTAATTTTATTTGCGGCATTTCAAGGTGTATTAAGATATTTAAACGGATATCTTTCAAGTTGGACGAGCGCTCATATTACTAATGACGTTAAGTTTGATTTATTTGAAAGATTAATACATATGCATCCGCAGTTTTTTGATGAAAATTCGTCAGGTATAATCATTTCACGTTATATGGGCGATCCGGGAACGGCTTCAGCAGGAATTGTTGATAATATTAAAACTATAACAACCAGTTTTTTTGGTGCTCTTGGACTTATTGCGGTTATGATATACAGTTCTTGGCAGCTTGCAATAATCGGAGTTGTGGTTCTTTGTGTTGCGTTTTTACCGGTTGCACTGATAAGAAAGCGTATTAAAGAAGCTTCAAATAAAAATATGGTTATTGGCGGAAATATTACTACTAATATTAACGAAACATATAACGGTAACAAGGTTATGGCTGCGTATGGTTTGCAGGATAGGCAGAATAAGTATTTTCGGGAACAAGTCTGGAAGTCATATAATATCGGAATGTCTTTATACAAGCGTTCCGGTTGGATGTCTCCGCTTATGTACTTAATTGCATCTTTTGGTATTGCAACAGTGCTGGGAGTCGGAACATACTTGATAAATTCAGGTCAGATGACAGCCGGAGCGTTTGCATCTTTTGTAACCTCTTTACTTTTGTTATATAAGCCTGTTAAAACTCTTGGAAATACACTTACGGGGATTCAAAATATATTTGTTGCAATGGGCAGAGTTTTTGAACTTTTTGATTTAAAGCCTGAAATAGTAGATTCTCCGAATGCAAGAAAACTTGAAGGTTTGAATAGTTCTATAGAATTTGACCATGTTTATTTTGAATATATTCCGAATCATTTGGTATTAAAGGATTTAACTTTATCGGTAAAAAAGAATGAAACACTTGCAATAGTCGGTAATTCCGGCGGAGGAAAATCAACTCTTGTAAATCTTATACCGAGATTTTATGATATCAAATCAGGTTCAATAAAATTTGACGGTGTTGATATTAAAGAATATACGATTGAATCTTTAAGAAAAAATATTTCAATGGTATTTCAGGATAACTTTTTATATTCAGGTTCAATTCGTGAAAATATTATGATGGGTAATCCGAATGCTAGCGAAGAAGAACTGGATATGGCAATTCGGTCGGCGCATTTGCAGGATATGATAAAAGAGCTTCCTGATGGGCTTGAAACGATTCTTGGAGAAAGAGGATTAACACTTTCAGGCGGTCAAAGGCAGAGAGTTGCAATTGCAAGGGCAATGCTCAGAAATTCACCTATTGTAATTTTGGATGAAGCAACATCGGCTCTGGATAATGAGTCTGAGGCAATTGTTCAAAAAGCAATGGATAATTTAATGAAAAACAGAACAGTGTTTATTATTGCTCACAGACTTTCAACTATTAAAAATGCTGACAGAATTGCGGTAATAAATGAAGGTGAACTTGTTGAACTCGGTACTCATGATGAATTAATGAGAATTCAGGATGGTCAATATAAAGCACTTTATGATATGCAATTTAAAAGACAGGAATTGAAAGTTTAATTTTTAAATATAAAACAAATAATTGACCAGTTTAAAAATATTGATAAAATAGTAATATGAATATTACTTATGACAGGTATTCTTTAATAATAGACGGAGAACGTGTTTTTATAAGAAGCGGAGCTTTTCATTATTTTCGTACCCCTGGAGAAGAACTTGCCAGAGACCGTTTTATGAAAATGAAATCCGGCGGATATAATGCTGTCGACATATATTTCAATTGGAACTATCATAGTTCTGCTCCGGGAGAGTATGATTTTAGCGGAATTAAAGATGTAAGAAAAGTTTTAAATGCGGCTAAGGAAGCAGGTTTGTTTGTTATTGCCCGTCCGGGACCATTTATAAACGCAGAAGTTAATGCAGGCGGTCTCCCGTTTTGGTTGTTAAGGATGGAAGATGTTGTTCCAAGAAACAGAGTAGGCACTGAATATCGGTATTCGCCTAAATATATGCAGTATATTTCCGAATGGTACGACCATATAATACCGATTATAAAAGAGTTTGATAATGTAATTCTTTTTCAGATAGAAAACGAGTATGCAACGGATACTATGGAAGAAGATTATATGAAAGAACTCTATAAAATGGTAAGAGACAGAGGTATTACATGCCCAATTTTCCATAATGATGCGTATTTTGCAGGTTTATGGGCTGATTGTATTGATATTTATGCGTTGGATTTATATCCGTACATAAATCCTAATCAAAACTGGAAACAAGATAGTTTTTGTTTCGATACTCTGGATAATGTTGAAGAAATATTTCGTTCTGCAAAAGAGGATTCGCCTCCGTTTATAGCGGAAATGCAATCAGGTTGGTTTGATAAGTGGGATGGTTCGGGATACAAGCATATAAGAGATGCTTTGGGAGATGAGCATATTAATATAATGACAAAAACTGCTTTATCGCAAGGCGTCACGCTATTTAATCATTATATGACAGTCGGCGGCACAAATTGGGGAGACTTGGCTTGTGATGAAGTTTATACAAGTTATGAATTTACCGCTCCTATTGATGAATACGGTGTTTTACAAAATAATTTTTATAAAGCAAAAGAAATTAATTATTTTATAGATTCGTTTGGTTTTTCATGCACAGAGCCGAAAGATATTGATTTTTATGAAGAAAATATTTATGCCAAAATGCGCCACGATAATTCTAATGATTGTGATTGGCTTTTTGTGCGGAATATGAATGATGAATTAAAAGAAATAAATCTTCCCAACGGTAAAAAAGCTACACTTAAACCTTATGACATGAAAATTTGCCCTGTTAATTTGAAGCTCAAAGGGTGTGAAATAGAGTTTTCTGATGTGGAAATTTTTGCAAAACTTGAAAATGAAAAAGAAGATGCAGTATTTATGATTGCGGACAAAAATGCAAAAATTTTTATTAAAGACGGCGGTATTATAGACGGTGATAAAAAAGATTTTACAAATTACATATTTGAAAAAGACGGAAAGAAAACTCAAATAGTATTCTTAACAAAAAATATGGCAGACAGAAGCTGGCTGTTAAATAACAAGATGATATTTAATGCTGATTATGTTCTTCCAAACGGAGCAGCTGCAGTTGATAAAAATACAGAGATTGGATATTACGATTTGAAATACAAGTTCTCGAAGAAACCTTGCATTGTTAATGAATTCAAGAATTATTCAAAACCTGAAAAATTAAAAATATCCGAGATAGAATTTTGCGCTCCGGAAATTGATTCGGATTATGATTATTCTTCGTGGAAAACAGTTAAGGATAAAACGGACTCACTTTCTTGTGAGTTATATGATGAATTTGTTTGGTACAAGTGTAAAATTCCGGATAATTTAACGGAAATTACTTTAAGTGCAAGGCATCTTTTTGCCGTATATATTAACGGAAAAGAAGTTTTGAACAGAAACAGTTATAAACTTGAAAAGCTTCAAGAAGTGCCAGAAACGATTTCTATTCCGTTAAATAATAAAATCCTGTCAAAAAAATTAAATGAGCTAACGATACTTGTTCAAAATATTGGTTTTGATAAAGGTTTTTCAGGAGATACTAATAATCCAAGGGGGCTTGTTTTATTTGAAACAGAACCGAAAATACCTGTTGAATTCAAGGTTTGTGAAAAACTTTCAATCGAGAGAAGTAAAAAGTATGAGAGTGAAAATCCTTATTTAACAAAAATCACCGCACATTTTGATGTCGAATTTAAACAAAATGTGTTTTTTGCGAAATATTTATCACTGGAAGATTTTAAATATCGCAGAGCTACAATATATTTAAATGGTGTAAAAATAGGGCGTTACATAAAACGAACTCACGTACAGGAAAAATTTTATTTGATAAATGAGTTCTTAAAACCTCATAATACCTTGGAAATAGTTGTATGGGAAAAAGATAAAAATGTAAAATCCCCTTGGGGCTTTAAATTTGACATGAAAAATGTTAAAATGGTAATAGGTACAGAGAAAATGTACCAGCTGTTTAAATAATATGAGGTATGAGAATGGCAATTGTCCCCGAATTTTTAATTAAGCGCATTTACCAAAAGGGTTCTCTTAAAAAACTTGATGACGGTGCAAGCGTTGTTTTGAAAAATGTTTTAGGCCCCGGTTTTATAAGTGGTTTTAATTATGTAAAAATAAATGATACTGTTTTTGAGCCTAAAGATGTAAAATTTGTAACTAACGGTCAAGAATTATCGGGGATTGAGGTATCAGAGGAACATCCTATAGCATTCAGGCTCGGGCAAAGCGGAACTCTGATTATGTCAGGCAAAAGCTGTATCATTGAAGGAATTAACAAAATTGTTATAGAAGCAATGAATCCTGAGGCTGGCAGAGTTGAGTTAAAAATAGAAGATGTTGCCTAGTTCTTTGTTTTGAACATTATAAGGGATGCGCAACATAAGATGGTTGCTCCGATAAAAACTTCTATAGGAAAAGTTAATATCAGTGTTTCATCTAATATCATTGGAATAAGCAGTATTGCACCTGCAGGAGGAAAATTAATTTTAATTTTATTGAGTGCAATGAATAAAATTATACATGCAATTCCCGTGCATAAAGATAAGGGAAGTCCAAATGTGATATTAATAAGATATCTTACAAGACACCCGGTGAGGGCGGAAAATGTCATCAAACCTACTATATAGTGAGGTTTTTTTCTTGCAGGACTTTTTGTATTTGCAAGCTCTGTATACATAACTATCAGCGGAGGTGCAAGAAAATATATTTGGTGGCTTTTAAATGGTATCAGAGCTATTAAGCCGAATACCAATAAAAGTTTTAGCCATTTAATGATTTGTTTTTTGATATCAAACATGCAGGGAATGAATTTATTTACCGGCCTCAGATGAAATTTTTCCATAATCCATTGTGCTAATATAATAATCAATGCCATAAAAGACACCGAAATCGGGTATATCCAACTCTTTGTACCTAAGTATACAGGCAGAATGCAGGCTGAAATTATCGGAACAAAATTTGTTTCAAATAAGGTTAGAATAACACCGGTGAATCCAAAGCATATACATACTTGAAAAAACATTGGCAGATTTATATACCTTACAGTCAAAACTCCAAATAAAGCTGCTGCGGACATAAGAATAAATATACGTCTTTTATTGGTTTTCCAAGGTTGTTTCTCTGAGATCCAGGCACCAATTGTAAGAGCACAAATTTCGGGGAAAATTATTTCTTTTTCTCCGCTTAATTCTGCAACAAAAACCATGACAAGAGCCATAAGGATTCCGAAAATATACCTTTCGACTCTCACTCTTTTAAGTATTTCGGCATTCATATAACTATGCTAAAACAATAATGCGTAATATTCAAATATTCTTCTTTTTATATTATAATTTAGTTAACTTAAATAAGAAGAGTTAATGTTGTATGGAAAATAACAGACCAAGCTGGACATCAAGATGTTCATTTATACTTGCGGCAGTTGGTTCTGCTGTCGGGTTAGGAAATATTTGGAGATTTCCTTATATAATGGGGCAAAATGGTGGCGCCGTTTTTCTTCTGATTTATTTATGTTTGATTCTGACACTATGTTTTATACCGTTGGTAGCAGAGTTGGCATTTGGAAAATTTACAAAAAAAGAATGTATTGGTGCGTATGAATCTGTAAATCCAAAGTTTAAGTTTTTGGGAATGCTGAATCCATTAACAGGAATTTTAATTTCTTCATTTTATTTTGTTGTTGGCGGATGGATAATAAATTACATATTAATTAATTTTTCTTTTTCGCAAATAACAGATTTTTCCGGATATTTTTCTGATTTTATTCAAAATTCTTACGCTGTTTGTGTGTATACTTTATTATTCTTGTTTTTGTGTATATTTTTTACGGCGAGAGGAATAAAGAAAGGAATAGAATTTGCGAATAATATACTAATGCCTTTGTTTGCAGTAATTATGGTATGTTTAATCAGTTTTTCTCTGACTCTTCCCAATGCGTATCTGGGCTTAGAATATATGTTTAAGCCGGATTTTTCTAAAATAAACGGTCAAATGTTTTTGGCAGCACTCGGTCAGGCTTTATTCACGTTGAGTATCGGAATGGGAGCGCTGCTAACATACGGAAGCTACATTAAAGATGATAAAGGTATAACAAAATCGGCATATACAATAATTTTATCGGATACGTTTTTTGCTTTAATGGCAGGTATAATGATTTTTCCTGCAATATTTTCTTTTGGTTTGGAGCCGAATTCCGGCGCAGGTTTAGTTTTTGTGACACTTCCTTATATATTTGCTCAAATCCCAAACGGTAACATTGTTTCTGCGGCTTTCTTTATACTTCTTCTGGCTGCTGCTATTACGTCAGGTATAAGTATTCTTGAAGTTGATGTCGCCGCTTTTTCCGAAAGGTTAAAAATTTCACGTAAAAAAGCTTGTACTATGCTTTTTGGAATTATATCTCTTATAGCAATTCCTGCATCGTTGTCTTTTGGGGTATTGAAAGATTTTACTCTGCTTAATAAAACGATTTTCGACTTTTTGGATTTTATAACTTCAAGTTTTCTAATGCCGTTAAACGCTTTTGTTCTTTGTATAATAGCAGGTTGGTTTTTACATATAAAAGGTATCTTATTTACAAGAAGCAAGTTTCTGGGCTGGTTATTTGATATAGGTTTAAAATTTGTCGTACCTGCGATTATGCTTTGCTTGCTTTATGTCGGACTTAAGTAATTAATTCTTTTGCCATTTTTTTCTGATGTATAAGAATGTTGCAAGTGTGAGGCAAGCTCCGATTATTTCTGCAATATTCAGCGGCAGGTTAAATCCGATTTTTTCGGTGAATATAAATGACATTGTTATAAACACATAGAAAAGTGCCGGAAGTAGTGTTACATAGTGATTCTTTCCGTTTTTAGCCAAATAAATTGTCCCGCATAATAATGTAGGAATAGCAATAAGCTGGTTAAAGAAAGTGAAGTATCGCCATATTAATCCGAAACTGTTGGCATTTGTTTTTGCCCAAACAAGAATTGACAAAACGCATATTACAATAGGAATAACAATAATGAGCCTGTTTATAATTTTTTTCTGTTCCAAACTTAATGCGTCAGCAATTGTAATTCTCAATCCCCTTAAAGCCGTGTCTCCTGATGTAATAGGAAGGATAATGATTGCAAGAGTTACAATGAAAGCCAAATTAAACGGTACAAATTTATTTGCAATGATATTAACTACGTTTGCAGTTCCGATGATATTTTGCGGAACAAGATTTAGTGAATATACATCCATTGCAGCGGCAGCCCAAATTATAGCTATCAAAGATTCCATACACATCATTCCGTAAAATATTCTTTTTCCGTCTTTTTCATTTTTGACAGTTCTGGAAATTATTGTTGCCTGAGTTGAATGAAATCCTGACAAAAGACCGCAGCTTACTGTCATAAAGAACATAGGAATAATAGGAAGATTATTTGGGTGCATGTTGTACTTTGCAAGGCTGAAATTTTCCAGATTTACTCCGTTTGTGAAGAATCCAATTAATACAAGTCCCGTGCCCAAAATTAACATTGCTCCGAGAACAGGATAAAATTTACCTATGATTTTGTCTATAGGGAAAAGTGTCGCAAATACAAAGTATAAAAGAATTACAATGTAACTTCCCAAAACTTTCGGGTCAGAGATTACAAAATCTTTAACTCCGAAAAACCTTTCGACAAAGATGTCTCCTGCCGTATATACAAAAACTGTAGCGAGCAAAAGCAGCATTATTGAAACTATAAAAATAAATATTTTAAATGCGTTGTGCCCTATATATTTATCTATAAGCCCGGTTATTTGAGCTCCGTTATTCCGCATTGAAAGCATTCCTGCAAAATAGTCATGCACGCCGCCTGCAAAAATACACCCCAGAGGGATAAGGAAAAATGCAATAGGACCAAAAAGAATCCCTTGTACTGCACCGATTATAGGCCCCATTCCGGCAATATTCAGTAAATGTATTAAAGCATTTTTGCCTTTTGACATTGGTACATAGTCTACGCCGTCATTCATTGCTTGTGCCGGAGTTTTTCTGTCATCAGGGGAAAACAGTTTTTCTATATATTTTGAGTACAAAATGTATCCACAAAATAAAATTAAAATTCCAAAAATAAAGCTTCTCATAGTTAGATTATATCATATAAAATAAATTACAAGTAATAAAAAATTGTGTTAAAATATTTAAAGGAATTAAAGGAGGAAGCTATGATAGACAAAAAATTAGAAGAAGCATTTAATGACCAAATTAATAAAGAATTCTATTCTGAATATTTATATTTGGCTATGAAAACAAAATTTATGGAATGGAATTTGCAAGGTTTTGTAAATTGGTTTAACGTTCAAGTTCAAGAAGAACATGCTCATGGAATGGGAATGTTTGACTATTTGGATGAAAGAGGCGGAAACATCGATTTGCGTGCAATTGACAGACCGGAAGTTAAAGGTAACACACCTCTTGAAATTTTTGAACACGTACTTGAACACGAGCAATATGTAACTTCAAGAATTAATCATCTTGCTGATGTGGCTGAGGAAGTTAAAGACAGAGCAGCTCTGCACCTTTTGGACTGGTATATTAAAGAACAAGTTGAAGAAGAAGCTAATGTTAGCGGACTTCTTGCTACTTTAAGACTTATCGGAGATGATAAAAAGGCATTGTTAATGCTTGATAAAGACTTGGCAGCAAGAACTTTTGTACAGCCTGTAATCGGTTAGTATAGATAATAATCAGTTAATAAATGAAGTGCACAACTATAAAATTGTGCACTTTTATTATTGTTACAAAATACCTGTCAAGTTGCGCTTAGGATTTATTTATGTTAGTATCAGAAAAAAGTAGAATATATACAATTAAGGAGTTACTATGATTTCAGTAAACGATTTAAAGAATGGCTTAACATTAGAATTAGATAACGGACTTTGGACTGTTGTTGAATTTTTGCATGTAAAACCCGGAAAAGGTGCTGCTTTTGTTAGAACAAAACTTAAAAACGTTGAATCAGGAAACGTTGTTGAAAAAACATTCAGAGCAGGTGAAAAGGTTGCAAAAGCAATGTTAGACAGACGTGAAATGCAATATCTTTATAAAGAAGGTGCTGATTACGTTATGATGGATAATGAAACTTATGAACAAATTCAAATAACAGAAGATCAAGTCGGAGACGGTAAAAAATATCTTAAAGAAAATATGATAGTTCAAGTTTTAAAACATGATTCAAGAATTATTGGTGTAGATATTCCGGCTCACGTTGAACTTCAAGTTGTTGACACTCCTCCTGCTGAAAAGGGTAATACTGCTCAAGGCGGTTCAAAACCTGCTACACTTGAAACAGGTGCAGTTGTTCAAGTTCCGTTCTTTGTATCAAACGGTGACATGATTAGAGTAGATACAAGAACTAACGAATATTTAGACAGATGCTAAGGAAGTAATTTGGCGGTGAATAAGTTATTATTAATTACTTATTCACCATCCTTATAAAGGAGATATAATGAAACTGGAACCAGAATATATAGAAAAATTAGCCAAAATAATTACTGATAACGGATTAACCGAAATATCGATGGAAGATGGCGACCAAGCAATAACAATAAGAAAAGACTTGCCGGAAGTTATGATGGCACCTGCAGCAGCTTCAGTGTCACCTGCGGTTGTGCAATCTGCTCAACCTGCAAAAACGACGGAAGAAGCTCCGGCTGCTGAAGTTCAGGGCAAGGCAATAACATCGCCAATGGTGGGAACTTTCTATTCCGCTTCTTCGCCTGAAGCAGCGCCGTTTGTAGAAATCGGCAGTGAAGTCGCTGTAGGTGACGTTGTTTGTATTATTGAAGCAATGAAGTTAATGAATGAAATCAAGTCTGAGCAGACAGGAAAAGTGGTTAAAATTTGTGTTAAAAACGGCGACCCTGTTGAGTTTGGTCAAGTCTTGATGTATGTAGAGTAGTACGTAAATTGTGATTAGTGAATTGTGAATAGATTGATGAATCACAAGTCACTGTTTATAATTTATGGCAAGGATAATTATGTTTAAACGAGTATTAATAGCAAATAGAGGGGAGATTGCAGTAAGAGTTATAAGAGCTTGCAGAGAACTCGGAATTCCTACTGTAGCGATATATTCACAAGCTGATGCAGAATCACTGCATGTAAGGTTGGCAACGGATGCCTTTTGTATAGGCCCTGCGCCAAGTATTGACAGTTATTTGAATATTCCTTCGATAATTTCAACCGCATTAATGGCAGGATGTGATGCGATTCATCCAGGGTATGGGTTTCTGTCTGAAAGAGCAGAATTTGCCGAAATTTGTGCAATGTATGGCATTAAATTTATCGGCCCTACTGCAGAATCAATGCGCAAAATGGGTGACAAAGCAACTGCAAGAAAAACAATGATAGAAAATAATGTTCCTGTCACTCCGGGAACCGGTATTATACGCTCTGTTCAACAAGCAAATGATTTTGCGAAAAGTGCCGGGTATCCTATTATCCTTAAAGCAACAGCAGGTGGCGGCGGGAAAGGTATGAGGGTCGTCAGAAGTGATGATGAATTGGAATCAAGTTTAAATTTATGCCGCCAGGAAGCTCAAAATTTCTTTGGAAATCCTGATGTATATGCAGAAAAATTCCTTGAAAATCCAAGACATATAGAAGTGCAAATTATTGCAGACTCATATGGTAACGTTATTCACCTCGGTGAACGTGACTGTTCTATTCAAAGACGTCATCAAAAATTGTTGGAAGAAGCTCCTTCTCCTGCAATTGATGAAGAAACTCGTAAAGAAATGGGTGCGGCTGCGGTTAGAGCTGCAAAAGCCGTTAATTATGAAGGAGCAGGAACTTGTGAATTCTTACTTGATCATGACGGAAAATGGTATTTTATGGAAATGAATACCCGAGTTCAGGTTGAGCACTGTGTATCTGAAATGATATCTCAGATAGATATTGTAAGAGAACAAATTCTTGTCGCATCGGGAGAAAAACTCGGTTATACGCAAGATGATGTTAAGTTAAGAGGACATGCTATTGAATGTCGTATTAATGCCGAAGACCCTGATAATGATTTTATGCCTTGTCCGGGTAAGATTGACGGATATTTTGCTCCGGGTGGATTTGGTATAAGAGTTGATTCTCACGTGTATCCGGGGTATTCGATTCCTCCGTATTATGATTCAATGATAGGAAAATTAATTTGCTGGGGTGAAAACCGTAAGCAGGCAAGACGCAGAATGTATCAAGCTTTAAAAGAATATGTTGTTACCGGTGTAAAAACAACTATTCCTTTCCATCAGGAAATTATTGAAGATGAAGTATTTAAAAGCGGAGAATTCAATACCGGATTTATTGAAGAATTTTATAAGAGAAAAGAAAAATAAATCTTATTTTTTAGGTTGGTTTAAAAATTCATATCCTATTTTTGTTGTATAGATATCAATGTTGTCAATAATTTGGGATTGTTTGTCTCTGATTTCGGTTAATATATGAGAAACCATTGGTGCCGGTATAGGTTCGTCAATTTTATGTTCACAATATCCTAATAAAATTTCTATTTTATAAAAAATATCCCAAGCCTGTTCAAACAGTTCATTTGATAATTCGGAAAATTCGTTAAAATTCATATTTATCCTCCATAGTATAATTTTAGCATAATGTATTCAAAAATACAAATATATAAAATGAATACAAAAATAAAATATATAAAAATATTTGATTATAGAATATAATTCAAATATGAAAAGTTTTAAGCCATTAAAACAAACAAAAACAAAGGAGAAATCAGTTATCAGTATAAGAATAGATACTGAAATGTTATCAAAGGTTGACCAATTAGCTGCAAAGACGGATATTAGCCGTAATGAGTTTTTGGTTCAATGTATAGAATATGCACTCAAGAATTTGGGCTAAATTATAAGTGCGGACGTAATTCAGTGGTAGAATGCAACCTTCCCAAGGTTGACGTCGGGAGTTCGAGCCTCCTCGTCCGCTTTTTAATATTTTACTTTTTATTTGTTACGGAATCTAATAATTGTTTTTTATCTTTTTCCAGCTTATCTTCTCTTTCCTTGTTGCCAAACAATTGTACGGTACAAGCAGTAAGCGTTTCACTGCATCCCTGAAGCCCGAATGAAATGTTTTGTATATAAGGATTTGAGTGTGTAAATAAACCCATACCGCCGCCGATTGCGCCGATTGTCGGATCACCTTTTGCAATACCATCCCATTTACCGTAGTATGCTTCGTATTGCATCATATTATCAGTTGCCGATTTTGAGCTATTTTCTTCCTCGGTAATGATATTCTTTTGTTCTAAATCGTTGCCTTTTTTCCCGAATAGCCATCTTGTACCTGCCATAGATGTCCAACTTGAACCGGAAGAACATGCAGCAATTATAACACCGAGTCCTGCCCATATGCCGCCCTTTTTAAGCGTGCTTCCTATTTTATTTAAGCCTTTGAGTTTCGGAAGAATGCCTTCTTTTCTTAGCATTTTTTCTGCCCTGTTAAAATTAATATGTTCATCTATAGTAGGTGCAATAAATGCACTTGACAATACACCCATAATTGCTGACGGAATAGCTATTGCTGTACCCCAGCCAAGACCAAAGTTGTCAGTATCTTGAATAAAATCTTTGCCGGCACCGGACAAATCATCAGCACTGCCTAAAAGAGTTTTCCACAAATAACTTGCTAAAACAGTTCCACCAACTAATGCTGCAGCACCTTTTCCTTTAGCTCCTTTAAATGCTTCTTTATACGCTTTTAGCGGATTAACAAACTTAGGTCTTCCGCCGTTATAAATTTCTTTCATTTGGGTTATATCTTTTAGTGCTTTTGCATTTTCTTTGGTTTCTTTGTATCCTCTGTACAGAGAGCCTCCCATAATTGCCATAACTACCGGTGCAAGATATCTTGACCATTTGCCGGCTTCTGACAGTTCTGATGCTTTAATTTCTTTTTTTGTAAATTCTGTTGAAGTTTTTTTAATATTTTCATGTTCTTTTTCAATAAATTGAGCCAATTGAGGGTTAATTTCCTCTAATGCTTTTTTGTCCTCATTTTTAAGATTTAATAAATCTATTTTTTTACCTTTATACTCTGCTTCTATTTTGTAATAACTATCAAACATTGATTTTAATTTAATAATTTTTGTTTTATCTTCGTCAGAAATTTTCATTTGTTCAACTCTTGCAGTAACTTCATCAGGTGTTTTTGCAAGTAAATTAAACATGTCATTTACTCTTGCTTGATAAATTTCCTTTCTTACATATTTTAGCAATTCCTTGTATTCTTTTGAAAATTCATTCGGACTGGAAATATTAATTTCAAAACCGCTTGGAAGTTCAATTCCTTCTGCCTTTGCCTTATTTTCAATATATTGTTTTAAGAAAATATTTTTTTGAGTATTTGTAATATTCGCATCGGATTGATTAAATGCAATCGCAGGAGCAGAATCTGTGCATTCTTGCGGTTGCTGATTACTTAAAATTTCTGATAAATTTTGTTCATTACTTGTTTTTGGGGTAGGGTTAGTTTTTGTATAATACTCTTGTTTATTTACTTTTGTAACCTCAAAATTTCCCATGTTAAATCTCCTTATATCTTTCTATTTGCAATTGTTCTGTCTCTTATAAACAATTAGATTTAATTACTAATAATCCCCATTGTCTTACATGAATATAAAGTTTTTTTTATGCAGAAAATTGTTTATTTTAATTTACAAGTTTACAAAAATTAACAAAGAAATTAAAATTTTTAAAATTTTATTAAAGTTGTAAAAGAATTATGAAAATGATAGAATTTTCAAGTAAGGCAAATAATTTAAAAACCTTATTTAGACTTTGTTTTGGCATATTTGATTAAAACTGTTGCTAAGAGGATTACGTTTTGAATATAGAAAGTAGTATTTTTTCAAGATACACACCCGATTTTAAAAAAATTAAAAACTACGGATTTAAACTTAAAAACGACGAGTATTATATTGAAAGACAAATAAAAAACGGTGAGTTTAAAGCGGTTATAAAAATTAATAATTCAGGACAAATTACAGGAACTGTATATGACGTTGAAAATAATGAAGAATATTTACCGCTCAGACTTGAAAATCAACAGGGAGCTTTTGTAGGCGAAATAAAAACCGAATATGAGTCAGTTTTGATTGATATAAGGGAAAAATGCTTTAACCAAAACTATTTTGTTTCCAAACAGGGGAACAGAATTGCGCAATTGATATTAAAAAAATATGGAGACAGTCCTGTTTTTATGTGGGAAAAATTTCCGACTTTCGGAGTTTACAAAAATCCTGAAAATAACAAATGGTACGGATTGATTATGAATATTGAGAGATTCAGGCTGGGTGAAGAGAGCGAAGATTTTGTTGAGGTTATGAACTTAAAGCTTGATAAAGACAAGATTCCTGACTTAGTAAAAAAGGACGGGTTCTATTCTGCTTGGCATATGAACAAAAAATATTGGGTTAGTTTAAGTTTGGATGATACATTAAGTGATGCTGAAGTAATGAAGTGTATTGAAGAAAGTCATTCATATACTGAAAAAAAGGTAAAAAAATAGAAAGGGCCTCTTCGGCCCTTTCCATTCTTTTAATGAACTAAGGTGCAGTGTTTTTAACTGCTACTATTATTATAACGTATTTTTTATCCTTTTCAATCCTACAGTACAAAAATATGATAAAATAGTAATAAAGGATTAGAATTATAGGAGTATATATGAAAAAGGTTTTTGTTGTTTTGAGCTTGTTGTGCATTTGTAATCCTTGTGTTGCGGATTTAACAGGTGATACGTACGTTCAAGGAAGAGTTGATAATATTGGTGTTAAACTTTTGAATGCTAATCGAATTCAAAACAGGATGATTTTTGTTTATACAAAAGAGCAAAAGCAGAAAGAATTATCTTTAAGCAAGTCGCTTACAAGCAGGCAGATTATTGTTTATGACGGCTTATACCAATCTGTTCAAACAGATGATGAGTTGGCAGCAATGCTTGCCAGAGAAATTTCTTCTGCGGTAAAATCTTATAGCGGGATTTGGGGCGGAAAACTTGATGCTGCTCAGGTAACGCTGGGCTCTAAAAAATTTGAAACAGTTGCAGATAAAAGAGCGGTTGATTATATGGTTAATGCAGGTTATAACCCTCTTGGTTTAATTGTATATATTAACAAAACTTGTCCCCAAAAACGGGGAGATAAAATAGGCAGGCACAACCTTACGTCTAAAAGACTTGCCAGAATTTATGAGTACATAACTTATAAATATCCTTCTTATCTTGAAAATAACGAATACATAAATAATGAATTTTATCAGAATTTTCTTTTAACTTCAGTAGAGAATCGCAAAAAGCTTGAGCAAAAAATAAAAACAGGTTCAAAAGAGGAAATAGATTATGAATAAAGTTTTTCTCACATTTATAATGTTTTTATTTTCATTTATGCAAGTAAATGCGCTTTCGTACAACTATTCTTCAACAAAAAGTGTGCCTATAAAACTAAAAATAGTAAAAGAAATAGATTCTGAATCAGAAATTTATGAAGGTCAAAAAATAAATTTTATAACAATTTCAGATGTCCAATATAACGGAAAACTCGTTGTTGCAAGAGGAGAAATTATTCCGGCAAAAATTGAGACCATTGTAACGTCAGGGATGAACGGATTTCCGGCGGAAATAATAGTTGATGAATTTGAAATTCCTGGGATTAAGAGTTCTCAACTCGTAGGTACTTCTGTTAAAAAAGGGCAAAATCGTGCTCTTTGGGTATATCCTCTAAAATGGGCATTAACTCCTATTCCTTTTGTGGGTTCGCTTACAAATCTTATAATGGGCGGGCATGCAAAAATCAATTCGACAGATATTTTTACGGTTTATTACTATCCTGAATGGAAATAAAATTTATTATTGACAAAACTTGTATAATCAAATTTAATAATGGTATAATCAGAAAAAAGGTTTTTATATGAGAAAATTTATTTTATTAACTTGTTTATTAATTCCACTATCAGTTTTAGCACAGGAAGATTATTCTTTAAACGGGGTTGATGAGCCTCAATGGAAAAGTTTTGCTCCTCCTGCGTACATAGATGTTAAAGCTCCGAGAGGTTTCGGAAAATTTAATGACACTGCTTCATATTGGTATAAGCGTCGTGTAGAATTTGAAAACGGTATAGAAAAATGCCGTGAAGTAGAAAAAACGGAAGCAAAAGTTAGTTGCTATCAAGAACTTAAAGTTAAACAATACCAAAAAAACAGTGACTATAATGCACGTTTAGAGGCTATAGAAAGAGCAAAGCACCTGCCTCAGGAAATGCAGGATCCTACAAACAACATGGTTCCGATTGGCGGTTATTTGAACAATATGATGAAATATATGCCTAATGAATTTCGGTAATAAGTAAATTTGTTTTAATGTAATTTAAAATCTGTCTGAGGGCGACTGAGCGGTGGGAAATTTGATTTTTTTCATCTTCGGAGAGTTCTGCGATTGTTTTGGTATAATTTCTCGGTAAAAAAATCGGGTCGTAACCGAATCCGTTTTTACCTCTTGGCTCTCTTATTATTGTACCTTCACATCTGCCTTCAAAACTGTATTCGACTTTTCCTTGCGGGTTAATAAGAGTCATTGCGCAAGCAAAGTATGCTTTTCTGTCAGCAGTTCCGTTGAGTTCGTTTAAAACACGTTTTATGCGTAATTCCGGAGTATCGGCATATCTGGCAGAATATATCCCCGGAGCTCCGTTTAGGGCATCAATACACAAACCGGAGTCATCCGCTAAAATCCAAGATTTTGCGAGTTTCCAAGCTTCTCGTGCCTTTATGTATGAATTTTCTTGAAATGTTTTTCCGTTTTCTATCGGATTAAAATTATTAGGCGGCAAAATGAATTTCACGTCTATCCCGTAGTCTGCGGCTATTTCATTAATTTCCTGAACTTTATGTTCGTTTGATGATGCTAAAACAATTTTCATAATTTGAGTTTATCATAATGAGAAATCTAAAACAATAAATAATAGAAATCGCCGATAAGAAATTTCCAATCGGCGAATTTTGATAAATCTCATTATTTAGTTTTTATAAACTTATTAACTTTCTACAGCTTCTTCAGCAACTTCAGTGTTTCTGATTGTTGTTTTATCAGAACCTAAAGCTTTGTCCTTAAACTTTTTAACCTGTCTGTCAAGCTTGTCTGCCAATAGGTCAATGCTTGCATACATTGAATCGTCTGATTCTTCGCAATGAACAACGCCTGTGTTCATTTTACATGATACTTCTGCAACGTGCTTACCTGTTGCGGCAGGGTTCTTAATAACAGAAAGAATTACGTCAATACCTGTAATTTGGTCATAGTGATTTGCGACTTTTCCTATTTTTTCTTTGACGTAAGCCTTGATAGCATCGGTAATTTCAATATTTTTACCGGTAACGTGTATATGCATGTAAACCTCCTATATACTACTTCTTTATTGTACTACATTTTTCATGCTTTTTAAAGAGGGCAAATAACTAAACAAAATATAAATGCACAAAGTTACCACATACTTTGTATGTACAAACGGTAGTGACTTTATGTAAACTTATACAAAAGTGAAGTAGTTAAGATTCTATAACTTGAGGCATTTCAACTTTAGGAGCGCCAATAGTTCTGACTAATTCTAAAACGGCAGCTTTCATTTGGCATTTTTGTGCAGTTGCGCTAAAAAAGTCGCTATAAAAACATCCGTCACACACACAACCTCTTTTATAGCATTCTAAAGCAGTAGGTGTCCATCTCTTAACTGCTATAGCTCTCCCCATATCACGACTTTTAAACACTTATATCCTCCGAAAATTATTTTCAAAATATTATCTTACAAACAATAAAACTGAGAGTACTCCCCTTTGCTCTCAATCTATATTTCTATTATATTGACTAAGTTCGCTTTTACAAGCCGTTTTAAGCCAAATGTAAAGTTTTTTAACGACATGTTTTATGCCCAATATTGCTGCAATATGGGCGTTTAAGACATGCCAATTTACCACGAATACATGATTGCGGCGAAAAAAAACATGAAAACGCATGTCTTGAGCATGTTTTCATGTATTTTTATATATATTAAGTTTTGTAACGATGTTGGCATGGTTTTATTTTTTATAAGAATTTTCAATTTTAGATTTAATCATTTTCATTTCTTCACGGGTTAAAAAAGCTGAAAATCTTATAAATTCATACATTGCATCATCATATGAATATTGTCCTCTTTCAACTTTTTGCATCCATTCTCGGACTTCTCTTGTAATCATTATTCAATGACCTCAGTAAATCTTAAAGTTCCTTTGTTATCGACAATTTCGTTCCACATGTAGGCGGGTCTAACCCATGTATCACCTGTTTTAAGCGATTTGTATACAATCATGTCTTCAACTGTCTCAGAATGCTTTGCAAAGTCTATAACTTTATATAAATTCCCTTTGTAGTGGCGATAAATTTTACCTATTTTTATTTCTTGCATACGCTTATGGTATCATAAAATTATAAATGGTACACAGTTTGGGTGAATAAATGTCGAGATATATAGCAATAACGGATATTCATGGTGAGTTAGATAAGTTAAACAGTCTGTTAGACAAAATAGAAGCCGGACCTAATGATATTTTTGTATTTATGGGTGATTATATTGACAGAGGTCCAAACTCTCGTGGTGTAGTTGACCGAATTATAGAGCAAGGCAAAAAATATAAATGTGTTTATCTTATAGGTTCCCATGAGTATGCTTTACTGCATTGCAAGCAAGATGATTATTATCAGTTTTTGTTTGATAATTATGGGGGTCCTGCAACGTCCGGAAGTTATGGCGGATTTGATAATATTTTTAAAATCCATGGTGAGTTTTTCAATAGCTTAAAGTTTTATTATTTAACTGATAAGTATTTGTTTATTCATGCCGGAATTAATCCTGCTTACCCGTTAGAAAAGCAAAATGAAGTCGATATGGTATATATAAGAGGTAAATTCATCTATTCAAAACATAATTTACCTCAAAAGATAATTTTTGGGCATACAGAGTTTGATAAGCCGTATGTGGATGAAGGTAAAATAGGGATTGATTTGGGATGCGGAAAATATAAGAACGCTCATTTGTGCGGGCTTATATTAGATAACGGAAAAGAAGAATTTATTTATTCTGATTAGCAAAAATTTTATTTAGAGATTTTATATAAAGTATGAATGTTTTTGGAATACATAGGAATAGGATAAACCCCGTATTTGGGACTTGTATGAGAAGTTATAAAACTAATAATTCTGAAGTGCATTTAAAAAAAAATGTTTTGACAACAACGTTTTTATTTCGTGCAGATTTGGAGTGGGGTAAATTATTCAGGTATATAGAAGAAAATTTGAGTTTTAATCATTCAAAAATAAATACATATTGCCTTGCTTCATCAGATGGATCGGAAGCGTATTCTTATGCAATGACAGTTCTTGATAGGGCACTGCCTCAAGAGCGTTCCAAATACTTACCGGTAATGGCATCTGATATTGATGAAGAAATGGTTATGGCATGTAAATCCGGTAAAATTAATCTCACAGGAATAGATTTTCAGAGTATTGCAAACAATCTATTATTTTCAAAATCCTATTTTAAAGATGCGGGAGATGAAATAGAGATTGAGAATAACAGGCCTTTTCAAGAAGCAAATGTTGATTATCGTTCATATAGACCGATTAAAGAATTAGGAGATGGTGTTGTTTTTGAAAAAGCAGATATTCTTGAAAAGGTCAAAAGTATTAAAGACGAAGGTAATTCTGTTATTTTATGCAGAAACGTTTTTATGTATTTACAACAAAACTATATAATAAGACTGGTAAGTGAGCTTGGTAAAGTGCTTAAGCAGGGCAGTTTATTTGTAATTGGAGACTGCGATTCATCTTTGGGAGTAAAAAATTTCTTAAATATTGCAGGATTTCAAGAAGTTATGAAAAATGTATTTAAGCGTTTATAGTCTGTGAGAGGAAGATTATTGATATGAAAATTACACCGATTGGCGGTTATTCAAAATACGGTTACAACGATGTGCAAAAAGGCCCTAAATTCAGAAGTTGCGTAAGAGTATACGATGTAGAGAATAAGAAAAAGTTTGCAAGACCATATATTTTAACAGCAACTTGCTTTTTTAGAGATTGTTTAGATTGGAAAAATTTGCCTGAATTTTTTATTAAAAATTTTAAAGATAAATCAAAAGTAAATATGTTCTGTTTTGGAGTATCAGACGGTTCTGAAGCATATTCTTATGCAATGATGATTTTTGACAGGTTTCCTGAAGTTTTGCAATCTAAATTTTTACCTATTTGGGCGTCAGATATTGACAGCAAGGTTATTAATGCTGCAAAAACTTTAAAAATAAATATAACTGATGACGATATTATGCAAAAAATATCAAGAAATATTCACAAATTATCCATAAATGATTGTTTTTCATATAATAGCGAAACTATGGAAATCGAAAACGACCAGTTATTAAATAATAACGATTTAGCTTTTAGTACTTATGATATTAAAAAACCTTTATCAGAAAGTGTGCAATTTGAATGTTCTGATATGACGGAAAAATTATCAACAATAGATGATGACGGGAATACGATAATTTCTTGCAGAAATGCATTGTTTTATATGAACAGTGATTATATAAGCAATTTTATTCAAAAATTGTCCGACACTTTAAAATCTAATAGTGTATTTATTATAGGTGCAAATGACAGAATTGTTAATATTGATAAAATGCTTAAAGATTCAGGTTTTACGGAAGTTATGGAAAATGTTTTCAGACGCAATTAGTTTATTTAATTCTTTTTAAAGACGATAAAAAGTTGAAATTAAGAATATCTCCGTCAACTTTTGTTAAAAAGACCTGTGCCTTATCTTCGCCGGTTTTTAGTTTTGGAATTTGTTCAAGTTCTCTTGCATAATAATTACTGTCATTTCTTGAGCTTATAGAAATTTTGCTCGCCAAACTATTTAGCGAGATATTTCTCAGAGCACCGGCAAGTCCTTTTCCTTTATTTGAGAATTTTGTGTAAACTCTAAGCATTGCATCATTATATGTTAAGTCATATCTTCCTATAATAAAAGTTGCAAGTTCATCTGCAGAAGACATTATTTTCATGCGTTCTATAACGTTATCTTTGAGTTTCATTTCTCCTTGTATTTCCTCAAATCTTCCGTCCGGTATGCTTACTAAATCAACAACTGTTGAAGGACTAATCATTGCAAGAGGATTACGGAAAAGAGATGCTACTTTTAATATGTATTCTACATAACCGACTTGTCCGATTGTTCCGTTATGAATCTTGAATTTAATATCCCCGTTTAATTTCAATGATTTATCAGTATTAAGTTCAATTAAACCCATTGCTTTACCGCTAATCTGCCGTGGCAGTCCGAGAATTGAAGTTGCCATAATGTCAGAATTTACATCTTTTATACCAAGACGCAAATAATAATTTCTTTCATATAAATCCGCATTGATTTTTAGAGCAGATGTGCCCTCTGCAATATCAAATTTATTGGATTTTAAGTTCATAACGCCGTTTTTATCAAGTGTCATATCAGCATGCAAATTTCCGAAATTAATTTCTTTATACACACCTTTAATAAGATTCAGACTGCATTTTTCAAGTACAATTAAACCTTTCGGAAATGCCGGCAGTTCCATGTTCTCTTCATTTTCTGCTCCTGTTGAAACAAGTGTGGGTTGAGGCGGTTGTTCGCCTTCAGGAAGCTGAGGCTGGGTTAGAATTTTTTCTACGTCAACATCATCGACGGTTAAAATAACATCTTTGGCAATTATCGGAAATTTGAGTTCGTTTAATACTTTGCCGTTAAATTTGTAACTCGAACGTCTGAACCTTCCGTCAGCCTTTACGTCTATTAATCCGCCTTTTGCTGTTAATTTCGCATTTTTGATAAATACTCTCTGGGCAGGTATTAGCACCTTATCAAGAGCAAACTCTCCTTCCATTGTAGGAACTTTTCCTCTGTTGTTAATTGACATTTTGCCGGAAACTTCACCTTTTTTGAATATTCTCTGGCATGCTAAAAAGTTTAAAAACTCACTCGGTAAAGGATGCGGCATATCAAGGTTTAAATCTAACAACTTCATATTGTCAGACATATCAATATTTCCTTTTATGGAAACAAGAGGAGTCATGCCTTTTTTAAGCTCTTGCGTTATATAATAATTTATCGTATTAATCTTCAAAATATTTTTAATAATGCTTAAATCTGCTTTAAACATAGTTTTATAGTCCTTCAAGACCATTTTTTGTTTGCCGAATTTAAAGCCTTGATTTTCTTTTAAAAGAAAATACCATAAAATATCGCAGCTTCCGTTTTTGGAGGTTAGTATCAGCATAGAACCCGCATTGCCGACAAGTTCAATTGGCGAATTAAGCATCTTGGATAAATAATTTTTAAAGAAATCATTTGTTACGAAAACTCCTGATGTAATTTTTGTGTCGCAGGTTTTTTGATAATCTTTTGTGTATCCTTTAAGTTTAAATTTATTTTCAGCTTTCTTATTATAGAATCCTTCAAAATCTTTGTATTCAATGTCTTTATTGCCAATTTCAACATTTCCCTGAGTGACTGTAATAGGTATATTTAAAAGCGGAATTACATCAAAAGTTACATTGTTTACTTTGATTTTTCCGTCAGTAACGTTTTTGGCAAGTTTTAAATTGAAATCAACACTTCCTTTTACGTTACCAATAGGCTCAAGCATTTGTCTGCCGTTTGCAACAACAATGTTTGAACGTACAATATCAGCAATATCAGATGCGCTAAAATCTTTGGCAGATATATTTAATTCGTATCCGCCCTTTCTTTTTAAAAACGCATTTATTAAAATGCTTGATTTATCAATTGTTATAGGAAAGTCTTTAATGTATGCGGTTTTATTTTCCATAAAGATTCTGTTCATATCGTTAGCAGATACAGCAATTTTATGTGAATCTTTCTTGAGTTCAAAATCAAAGTCAAAATGCAGATATTTTCTCTCGTTTGTTCTGTCAAAAATCATATGGCGGGCTTTGAAATCCAAATCAAATGCGGGATTATTGTATATGATGGTACAATCTTTTACTCCCAACAGGACATTATAAAAATCAAGAATTATAGGGCTTTTTGGACTTTTTTCTTTTTTTTCTTTCGGAGCAATTGCCATTATATCGTCAATATCAGCATAAATCTTGTCTGCAACCATTTTTTTTACTATAATTCTTTTTGCAAAAATTTCCTTAAGTGAAAAAAGTGTATCTATATTATTTAGTAAAAGTAAATTTTTCCCGTCTTTATTGACTTCTATACTGTTTACTGTAAATGCAACGTCAACACCGGTACGGAGTTCTGGCTCGATAATTTTAACCTCGGCTCCAAGAGCTTTAGATGCTTGTTCTTGGATATAATTAATAAACATGTCATTCGATACAACTGCAGGAACGACATATTTGTATAACCATAAACCGCCTGCAACAACAATTAATGAAGCAGATAAAATAAATGTCGGAAGTTTTCGGCTAAAGCTCTTCATAGCAACAATTATAACATGATTTTTAAATTGACTGTAAAATTATTTATCTAGAAATACAAGCTCCATATTCAATGCTTCTGCAATTAACTGCATTTCAGAATATCTAATTGTGTTTGCTCTCAACTTTTTTGACAATTTGTCTAAAGAGTAATCCTTGCCGGAACGTTCTTTCATATAATTAGCAAGGTATGTAAGTGTTAGTCCTTTTTTAGCAACGAGCATTTTGACTTCATTTATAGCGTTCATATTCTAATATTATAAAAAGAGGTCTAGAAATAGAAAACATTGACTACTAAATTTTGACAATTATAGAGCATGTATGCTATAAGTAGAAATATAATTCTATATTAATTAAGGGGTTTATAGTGACACTAAAAAGTAAGCTGGAAATTTTTGGTAAAAATGTAAAAAAGTATCGCATAAAAAGTAAAATGACAGTAAGTGACCTTGCAATATCTATTGAATATTGAGCCATCAGAGTTATGCGATGGAATATAAAAAGGATAGGTTATTATACCTATCCTTTTCGCTCTTATCTAAAATTAATTCTATGTGTCAATATTTGTTGCGTAAACCGCATTTGCTTCAATAAATTCTCTTCTTGGTTCAACTTTGTCGCCCATTAATACATCAAATAATTGGTCGCACATCATTGCATCCTCAAGATTTACTTTTAGAAGAGTTCTTGTTTCAGGATCCATTGTTGTTTCCCATAATTGCTGCGGCATCATTTCACCAAGACCTTTGAATCTTTGAATTTGAAGACCTTTTTGACCTCTATCATCAACAATCTTTTGAAGTTGTTCGAATGATGTGATATCAACCTCTCCGTTTTCACTTTCCAGAATGAGTTTTTCTTCTTCTTCAATCAAAAAGTCACGAATAAGCGGATATGAGTTCTTTAAGCGCTTAAATTCATTTGATTTAATTATATTTGCAGTAATCATTTCGTGTTCATTTTCAAACAAATCAAGCTGAATTGCATATCTTGCAACTTCAGGATTGTACTTTAATGATACTCCGTAATTTTTAGCTTCAGAAATATTATAATTTTCTGCGTGGTCTTTTAGGTAGTGTTCAAGATACTCAACAATTTCTGTCATTTTTGATTGATTTTCAAAGTCTTCCGGTTTAACATCAGAACGGATTAAACCACGAAGAACAACTGACGGAATGATATTTAAAATCGGGTTGTTATAAGCTTTGTAGAATGATTGCATGTTTGCTAAAAGTTCTGCAAGTTCATCACCCGTTTTAACTTTTGATTTTGTTTTATCTGATAGGCTCAAAGACTTGATACCACGCTCTTTTAACATTTTATCAAGTGCGTGCTCATCATATAAATATTCAGATGTTTTGCCCTGTGTAACCTTGAATAAAGGCGGTTGAGCAATGTAAACATATCCGTTTTCAATAAGCGGTTTCGCATAACGGAAGAAGAACGTTAATAACAGTGTTCTAATGTGCGCACCGTCTACATCAGCATCTGTCATGATAATTATTTTATGGTAACGAAGCTTTTCAAGGTTAAATTCTTCTTCATTTTTGCTTATTGTAATACCAAAAGCTTGAACCATAGATTGAATTTCGTTATTTGCGTATATTTTATCCAGTCTTGCTTTTTCAACATTCAAGATTTTACCCCTTAAAGGCAAAATAGCTTGGAACATTCTGTTTCTGCCTTGCTTTGCGGAACCGCCTGCAGAATCTCCCTCAACGATAAAGATTTCACATTTTTCAGGTTCTCTGTTCGAACAATCGGCAAGTTTGCCCGGAAGTGTAGAATTTTCAAGTACGGATTTACGTCTAGTAAGCTCTCTTGCTTTTCTTGCTGCTTCACGAGCTCTTTGTGCTTGGAGAGTCTTTTCAATAATAGTTCTTGCGATTTTAGGGTTAAATTCCAGCCACTCTTGCAATTTCTCTCTTACTACATCCTGAACAGCACCCATTGTCTCAGAATTTCCAAGTTTTTCTTTAGTTTGACCTTCAAATTCAGGGTTTTCAATTTTTACTGAAACAATAGCCGTAAGACCTTCTCTTACGTCATCTCCTGAAAGATTTTGTTCTGAATCTTTAAGAATTTTATTAGTTCTTGCATAATCATTCAAAACACGTGTGATTGCGTTACGGAAACCTGTTAAATGTGTTCCGCCTTGGTGAGTGTTTATATTGTTTGCAAAAGACAGAATTGATTCATTGTATGAATCGGTGTACTGCATAGCAACTTCGACACGGGTTGTATCAACCATTTTATCCATATAAATCGGTTCTTCAAATAAAGGTGTTTTGTTTTGATTTAAAAATGTTACGTAACTTGCAATACCGCCTTCGTAGTGGAAAGTTTCATCTTTGCCTGTTTTTTCATCATGTAAAACAATTTTTAAGCCTTTATTTAAGAAAGCCATTTCTCTGAAACGGGTTCCAATTATATCAACATCGATTTCTGTTGTTTCGGTAAATATTTCAGGGTCAAGCCAGAATGTTGACTTTGTACCTGTTTTAGTAGTAGGAACAGTTTTTTCAACTTGAGAAGTCGGCTCGCCTCTTAAGTATGTTTGTTTCCAGACATATCCGTCACGAGAAACTTCAACGGTCATCTTTTCTGATAATGCGTTAACAACAGATGCCCCAACGCCGTGAAGACCACCTGATACTTTGTATCCTCCGTCTCCGAATTTTCCGCCTGCATGGAGAACTGTATGAACGATTTCCAAAGCCGATTTGCCGGAGTCAGGTTTTATGTCAACAGGAATACCGCGTCCGTTGTCTTCAACTGTTACACTGTTATCCTTGTGAACAGTGACATGAATTTCCGTACAATATCCGGCAAGGGATTCGTCTATAGAGTTGTCAACTATTTCGTATATGCAGTGATGCAGTCCTCTTTGAGAAGTTGAGCCGATGTACATACCCGGACGAAGCCTTACTGCTTCCAAACCTTCTAAAACACGTATATTGCTAGCGTCATAACTTTGTGTCATTTATCCCCCTCAAGCTTTAATATATATAAAAGCGTCTTACTCCCATACTATATAAGTATTGTAGCATAAAAAAACTTAAAATTTCAAGAAATTGTTAAGACAAAATTTAATTTTGACTTTTATAAAAGGTTAATTAATAAAAAATTATGATTGATTTGTTAAGAAAAATACTAAAATCATTTGGGCAAAAAGAAGAGAGCATGTCCACAGCAGATGAAGTTGAAGGATTGTATGGTTCATTGAATGATGATATTTTACAGTTAGTTTTGGGCGCTGATTTGATAGCTTTGGGTAAAAATTTTGCTGAGAAAATTTCTGAAATAAGAAAGGAAATTAAATCGGAGTGCGGGTTTATTCTCCCTCCTGTCCGGATTCTGGATAATAAGTTTATTCAGGAAAATGAATTTGATATATTTATTAACGGTAAAAAGGTTGAAACCGGTTTTCTTGTGCCGAATTATACAGGAATAAATGAAGAGTTTTATGAAACCATGAAAACAGTAATCTATGACAATTTGCAATATCTTTTCACAACCAAAGTTGCGGAAAAATATATAGATAGTGTTCAATCTGATAATAGTTGGCTTGTGTATAATTTATTTTTGAAAATATCTATAATTGACTTGAAAACAATAATGCTTGATATAATAAATCAAGGAAAATCAATAAATAATGTAAATTATATATTTGAGCAAATAGGAGAGCATGTGCTGGGTGACGGAAAGCTTCAAGACTGTTACACAAGGCATAATCCGCATTTAATAGCAAAATATGTTGCAAAACGGTTATAGTATAATTATTTCTCAATACTTGATTTTTACTTATTTACTTGCTAATATTAGGAAGTCACTCAAGGTGAGTCTTTAGAGTTATGCCGAGAGAAAGCTAAGGTTTTCAGATAGGGTGTTGCGGCTAAAGTGAAGAAATAAAGATTGAAAATTAAATATTTCATATAAACGTCACGGGCCTGTGGTACTCTGCCGAACAAAATGCGAATCATTGAGCATTTTGTGAGAGGAAGGTAGCGGGGGTAAATCCTCAAGCGAACGCAAGCCATAACGCAAGTTTGAAAGTTGAATATAAAAGTCGTCACGGGCCTGTGGCACTCTGCCGAACAAAATGCGAACCATTGAGCATTTTGTGAGAGGAAGGTAGCGCAGAGCGAACGCAAGCCATAACGCAAGTTTGAAAATTGAATATAAAAGTCGTCACGGGCCTGTGGCGCAGCGGTAGCGCAGAGGACTCATAATCCTTTGGTCGTGGGTTCGAATCCCTCCGGGCCCAAATTAAATAAAAGCCAGTCTTTGACTGGTTTTTATTATGTCTAAAATTTGGTGAGGGCTTCTCACCCAGTGGGTTCGACTTCCTCCATCCCTCGAAGATACTTAATCTTCTCGGGCGGAGTCCTTCTCCGGGCCCAAATTTAATAAAAGAGAGCATTGCGGCTCTCTTTTTTAATGTTTACATTTGCTTAAGAATTCCGTTTTGGGACACTTTGGGGACAGTAAGTAGTGTGGGTAAAGCGGACGATAACAAATCAAAATTTGCATTATGTGAACATTTGCGTACCCACCAATTCATTTTTAGTAAGTAGTGTGGGTAAAGCGGACGATAACAAATCAAAATTTGCATTATGTGAACATTTGCGTACCCACCAATTCATTTTTAGGGATATTACTAAATGATTCTGATATTTATTTTTTGTGGGCACACTATCGTTTTGCTCACCCTACCAATTAAGTAAGTAGGGTGGGCAAAGTGAAACGTGCCCACCTATAACTATTCAAAATCTAAATTTGATATTTTATTCTTATCTTCAAAATTACACCAGTTAATATCATAAAAATTATTTTTAACAAATTTATTAAAAGACGAATATTTCCAATCCTTTGGCGCAATTTTATAATGTTTATATGAATTATAATGGATATAATCTAAATGGGTATTTAAATCTTGTTCATTTCTGATTGTATGTTCCCAAAATCGACGTTGCCATATACCTTTTTCTCTTTTATTGATTTTGCTTTTTGAGAGTGCTGCATTGATACTAACTTTTCTGGAAAAATAATATTTCATAATTCTTATAATTTCAGAATAATCTTTGGTATTTTCAAGTTTTAATATCAAGTGCATGTGGTCATATAATATATTACAAGCTACAATTTCAAACTTATATTTTGATAATGCATATTTAAATGAATTGCGTAATATATCAATATTTTCAATTAATATTTGTACACGATTATACGTTACAATTGTAAAAAATACATACTTATACTTGTTGTTATAAAACCTTAGGTAATTTGACATATGTTGATTATAACATATATAGGTGGGCAAAATGGAATGTGCCCACCCTACAACTTCTTATTTTTGTATTCTTTTAAATAATTTTCATCAACACGTATATATCCTTTAGAATCTACAAAAAGAGGTATAGTAACATTACCGCCATCCCTATACATAACCGTTACATTGCAATCACCAGTATTTTGGTATGTACCATTGCAATTAAAAGACCATATGTAACTGCCATCATATGCTTTAATGTTATTACCATCTTTATATCCGGTAATTGTTTTTTCAAAACATTCAGCAAGCCCTGTTGATGATAACTCGCATTTTTTGCCCAATGTTTCATTCATTAAAATTGAATGTTCAATTTGATTCAACGCTTCGTATTTAGCGACAAAATTTAGAGAATCAGATGGATTCTGTACATTAACAGGTTTTAATAATGTCCAAAATAATATTAAAGGAATAACTAGAACAACAACTACACATATTATTATAGATATAATAGCTGCTATTTCCCATTTATTTTGATAATTATGAAATGCTTCAATACTGTCAAAATGTTTATTATGCCATGCCCACGCATTTCCTTTAATACCAAACCATATAGAGAGACCAAAATTTAATATCACGGATAATAACGCAAATTGTGGTACAAAACATAAAATCCATAAAGGAAGTGTTATTAATGTAATATAAGATTTGTTTCCGAGTCCCCATATCCAATCCAGTATAAATGCACCCCAATTAAATCTTTTTGTAATTGAATCAGGAATGGAATAACTAGAGTTTGTATTTGAATTATTTGCGTTCTGTCGATTACTACTTGTATTTTGCACATTGTTTTGTGCAAAAAATTCATTGGCGGGTATTACTTTTTTATTATGCTTTTCGTTAGGCATCCTACTTCTCTCCTTATGATTCTTAATAATAGAAAAATTTACAATTATATTTATTACTAATTAGTCATGCTCTATTGTGAATACTAACATAGAATGTAATGTATGCAATCATCTAAAAAGAGTAAGCTAAATAAAAAAAGCCAGCTTTTAAAAATAATTGGGAAAATTATAAAAAAGCATAGATTAGCAACAAAAAAAGGAATTTTGTTGCATGCGTATGAATTTGATATTCCAAGTAGTTCATTAAATTTAGTTGAACATGGAGCAAGAGACTGTCAAATTACTACACTTTGGAAGATTGCTAATTCATTTGGTATGACTTTTGGTGAATTTATCAATGAAGTTGAAGAACAATTGCCTGAAAACTTCACATTAATTGATAATTAATTTGCATTAAAGGTTTTATACGAGAGAATAAAAATCTTTTAACTTATTCGTGATAAAATCATATTATGCTAAAACATGTAACGCCAATAGTTTTGTTATTAATTTCAAATATATTTATGACATTTGCGTGGTACGGGCATTTAAAGTTTCGTTCTTTGCCGCTTTTAATTGTCATTTTGGCAAGTTGGGGTATTGCATTTTTTGAGTATTGTTTTCAAGTTCCGGCGAATAGAATCGGGTATGAATGCTATAATGCAGTTCAGTTAAAAACAATTCAGGAAGTTATTACATTGCTTGTTTTTTCATTTTTTTCTGTTTTGTATCTAAAAGAGCAATTCAGGTGGAATTATCTTGTAGGATTTATTTTTATTGTTCTTGCAGTATTCTTCATTTTTAAAAAAGTTTAGCGAGAATTTTAATACTGTCCCATCAATGATGTAGACAGGATGAAATCATATAACTCTGTAATTTTAATTTTTCTCCATTTACCCCTATGAAAAGTCTTTTGGTTCTTTTCTCCAGAAAAGAACACCACTTCCCTTTACCCCTATTTAACTAATGTGCTAACAAATCTAATAGTATCATCAGCTAATTCTTTAACAAAATCTCTTGCAATTTTAGAGAGAGGTCTTTCGTCGATTTTGTCAAAAATAGCATAAATAGGGTCGCCACCGTTATTAAATCTCATTTGTCTGTCTTGCTTTTTCAAATAGTAGCAGTGAAAATCAGCCGGAATTTCAATAGCTCCTGCGGGTTTTTTGTTTCTTTCTATTGCGCTGTATAATTCTGTCATAATTTTCACTCTCTCTATTAAATATCTCTTACATATATATAAAGTATACAACTTTAAAAAAATTGCCTTTTTTGTTTTATATTATTAAGTTTTGTAAAGACGAATTTCTATTTTAAATGTTTTGAGATGGATGATTGAATAGTGTTGGCTTTGGTTATGTATTTTGAGAGTTTTTCATATCGGTCTGAGGCTTCACCATATGGCACTTGAAGCGATATGAGTTCATCTACGCTTTTGTTTATACTTTCAAGTGTAGAGAGTGAATTTTTTATTTCTATGAAATTTGAAATTTTGCCCGGAAGTATTGAAAAGAAGATGCGTGCAACGTTATTTAGTGTGTTTTTTAATGCATTTGATTTGGTTTTAATTTGGGAGGTTATTCCTCCTGAAATTTTTGCAGAAAGACTTGCACTATTGTATTTTGATACAAATTCTGACAATTCTGTTTCGAGTTGTTTTTTTCGCAAGAAAAGCGATTGGGCAAGTTCAAAATCTTGAATTTCTTTTGCTGCTTGAATTTGGTTTTCTATTTCCTTAATATCATCTTCAGATTTAGAGATTTTGTATTCTAATTTAAACAGGTCATCATTAATTTTTTTATATGCATCTTCTTCCAATATATTTGCATCATAATCATTAAGGTGCTTTGTACTATCATTCATATTTTGAAAAGAAGGTGTGTTGTTTTTGTGCAAAAAGAAATTGTTGTTCAGTTTGCTGTCTTGATTGGTAATGTTGTTTTTATTAAATAAATCGCCTTCCATATCGTGATTATACAATTAAATTGAGTTTTCTTCAATTCTTTGTTTAATATCAAGAGCAGGAAAATAGTTTGGGAGCAGCTTTAGACATTCATTTATGTAAAAGAGAGCTTCTTGTTTGTTATGTGCTTGCAGGTAATATTTAGCGAGTAAAAAATGAAGTTCCGGGTCGTTATAGTAGATTTGTTTAGCTTTTTCGAGATATTTAAGTGAGGCAGTGTATAATTTGTTTTCAAACATCACTCTGCCAATAAATTTGTATGTTTCTTGATTAATTGTAGCTAACAGGTCTAATGCGCCCAAAAATTGTTCAATGTAGTTTATTTTTTCATTTTTAATCAAAAAATCTATGTCTATTTCCATAAAATTTCTGAGTTGGAAATAGGTCGGAAAATCTTTCAAATATCCTTCAAGTATTGAAACAAAAATGCTTCCCCATTTTGCTCTTGGAGAATCAATGTTTAAAAATATTTTTTTTGCGCTGACAAGGTCATCGTTTATAATTGCCAAATATGCGTGTTCAACGGAATTTGGAACAATTTCTATTGATGAGCAATCATCTGCAAAAAAGAAAAAATTTTCTTTATTTAGACCCTTCATTGTGTTTTTTGATAATTATAGATTTTGAATTTGTATTATCAACAATAACTTCTTCGGATGCGGATTTTTCAATATTTTTGTCATTAAGCGTAGTTCCGGATTTTATCAAATCGGATACAGAATCGACAGCAGAAACATTTGTACTTTTCCCGACAAGGTTTGCCAGTTTAATTTGAAGATATATTTCTTCTCTGTATATTTTAACGTCTTTATCGGCTTGAATTGCAATTCTGCATGAGCCGTTTTTAGCTTCGACAACTGTAATTTCAATGTTGTCGTTTATCATAATTTTTTGACCGTTTTTTCTAGTTATTACAAGCATGTTTATCCTTAAACTTTCTTAAACATCGGGTAACTAATATCATAGCCTGAACCTGACAGTACAATTTGGGCCGCTTTTTGATTTTTGAGGTTAAAAATCAGCGGAGCAAGAAGATTTATTGTTGTGCCGTGCGGATTTTCCTGAGGAATTGATGTTATGTTCATAACAAGCAAGTCATCAGCATTTTCTATTTCAAGAGTTTCGACAACACTATCAGTGAGTTCGACGGAATAGTCATAATCAAGACCTGCTACGGATATTATAGGGAACGCAAGTGCCGGATCCTCTACTGATTGCAGCCACTTAAACAGAGCTTCCTTGCTGCTGTCTATGATGACAAATTTGCTCAAGTTGTCAAACCCGATAACAGGCATGACAAAATCAAATATTAATTTGTCTTCTACTTCTATTTCTCCAAACCTTAAAGTATCTATTTTCATAATTTAATCCTAAAATCCTGCTGACATTTGACTTGTTAACAATGCTTGAATTAATTGCGGACTCATAGCGGATGAGTCATTTTTATTGTTGTTATTTAAGAGCAAATTCAGCATATCGAAGTTGTTTGTATTATTCTGATTGCCTGTAAGCAGTGACAAGTCAGAGTTGTAGTTATTTCCGATAATCATATTACCAAAACCTGCATTTTGCAAGGTGCGCAAAGCAGTAACAATTTCATCATTTGTAGGGACTTCACTTGAAAAATCTTTGTAATCTTTAAATTTGTTAGGAGTAATTTCATTGTTTCGATTCATCTCTCTCATGAGATTTTGAATCTTTTGTTTTTCATAATCACTTCTAACTTCCTTGGAAAATCCGCTGCCATATTTGGTATGAATAAATTTATCCATCTCAGATTCATTTGCAAGCGGTTCGTGACACTTGTCAGGAGTTTCAATACATGTTTTTCCTTTAAGGGCATAACGTCCTAACTGACCGCTTGGAGACAAATTCAAAACCTTATCATAATTTGCAATTGCCTCTGATTTCTTGCCTACTTGAACGCAAGTCATTGCAAGATAGTAGTACGCAACAGCATTTGACGGGTCTTTTTTTGTAATGTCGCTTAATACAGAATAGGTTTGTACGTAATTACCCGATTTATACATTTTTATTGCTGATGTTAGTGCAGGACTTGTTGTGGTTCTTGCACATGCAATGTTTACGGATAGTGCGCAAACCAATATACTTGTTATCAATAATAAAGGCTTTTTCATTTTTAATCCTCTGCTCTTCTTAAAAAGATACCTATTTGAATTATACACTATATTTATAATGATAACAAGCTTTCTGTCAATAAAAAGCTGCAAATATCATCTTCCAGGTGTACATTAAATAGGTTATTAATTTCTTTTATAAAATAACAAGGACTTGTAACATTTACTTCAATAATTTTCCCGTTAATGACATCAAGTCCTGCCATAGAGATTCCTATAGAATTGAGTTTTTTTGCGACTTTTGTAAAGTTTTCTGATTCTTCATCAGATAATTCTGCTTTAATGATAAAATCATCATTGTGTGTATTAAATTTAAAATCATCCCCCGTCGGCAATTTTTTTATGCAATATTTTAGTACTTTGTCACCAAGTGTCAAGACTCTTTTATCGCCTTGTTTTACCTCCGGAATAAACTGCTGAACCATTACAAGTGTTGTTTCGTTGTTTGTCATTGTATTAATTATTGTTCTTGTATTAGGGTCACCTTCGTATAGGTACATAACGCCGGAACCAAAACAGCGATTAAGCGGTTTTAGTACAATTTCTTTATGTATGGAAAGAAATTCTTCAATATCCTTCAAAGAAGCAGTAACAATGTTATTAGACATAAGTTCTTTGAAATACACGCTATGTAATTTTTCGTTAAAATCTCTAATTGAAGACGGAGAATTAACTACTTTTGCTTTCTTTACAAAATCAAAAATGTATGTAGCGTTTATGTAATCAATGTCTACAGGCGGGTCAGGTCTAAACATTACCAAATCAAAATTGTCAATTTGAATATCATGCGGTATATTTTTGTAAAAAATGTTTCCATCAGCAGTAAATGACTCAAAACATTTTGCATATGCAATGTCACCTTTTAATGAGAGATTTGGGATTGTTGTAATAAAAACTTCAAGTTTTCTGTCTAAAAAACTTTTAATCAGCCAGAAATTTGTAACAAGCTTATTGAACTCAAAATATTTAAGTTCAAGTTTATCGATTATAAAAAGAATTTTCTTCATAACGTATAACTCCTCGAATCTTAATTTACCATTAAAAGATAGGAAATACAAGAATTGCGTGCAGTATAAATTGTGAGTTGTGCATTTTATTTAATTTTAATATTGATATCTACACCAAAAAATTTTGCAATTTCTTCAATGCCATCTATTGTAATATTTACATTACCTCGTTCAAGCTTTGATATGTATGAATTGTCATATCCTAATGCAAGTGATAAATTCTCTCTTGTCATTTTCTTCTTTTCACGAAGTGACTTAACCAGTTGGGCTATTTTTTCTCTATAAACTTGACTCATACCCTATTATTGGACTATGATTCCAATTAATAACAGGAATGACATTCCGGCAATAAGATGTACAATAAAAAAGAGAATTATTCAAGAAGGGAGTTCCCTCTATGTGGAAACTCCCTTCTTTTAATAAATATTTTTAAATTAATTAAGCACGTTTGCTGCCTGAAATTGAGATTTGGTGACGACCTTTAGCACGACGTCTGTTTAAAACTTCTTGTCCGCCCGGAGTTGCCATTCTTGCTCTAAAACCGCTAACGTGTTGTCTTTTTAACTTTGTTCCTTCTAGTGTACGTTTCATAATTCTATTTCCTTTTCAGCTAATTTTACATTATAATGGTTACATGGTAAACAAAACATGCTTTTTAGTCAAATGCATGATTAAGTAATATGAAGAGGAGATGTTTATAATGGCTAAATATACTAAGATAGGCTTTATCGGTTCGGGGAAAATGGCAGGTGCAATAATTAGAGGACTTATAAAAACAGGGTTTGCTGAAGCTCAGAATCTTATGGCGACTCAGGCTGAGCCAGAGGGGGTTCAAGAAAAATCAAAAGAACTCGGGATTAGAATAATTTTGGATAATAAAGAACTTGTAAAATGGGCAGATGTTGTATTTATTGCAACAAAACCAAATCAGGTTTTGGGAGTTATAGAAGAAATTAAGCCCTATGTAATACCTGAAAAACTTATTGTATCTATTGCAGCAGGAGTTAATACAGTTAAACTAGAAGCAAATCTGCCTGAAGGAACTCATGTAGTCAGAGTTATGCCAAATACTCCGGCTCTTGTCGGGGAAGGAATGAGCGGTATGGTCGGGGGTAAATGTGCAGAAAGTGAAGATTTGGAATTTGTTAAAAACCTGCTTTCAACCATTGGCAGGTGTATCGTTGTTGATGATGAGACACAAATTGATATTGTAACTGCAATTTCAGGTTCAGGCCCGGCATTTTTCTATAAAGTTATTAACGAAATTGCTCGTGCCGGCGAAAAACTCGGCATGGATTATGAAAAAGCACTGCTTTTAAGTATCCAAACCGCAATCGGTTCGGCTAAAATGGCGCTAAATAGAGAAGTATCCATGGAACAATTAATAGCAAATGTCGCTACAAAAGGCGGCTGCACGGCAGTCGGTGTTGATTGTATGAACGAAAACAATACAGAAAAGCTTTTCTATGACGTAATTGAAAGCACAACAAAAAAAGCTCACGCCCTCGGAGGATAATGGTAATTTGACACAAACTTATAGATAAAGAAAGGCGGATTAGAAAATTCCTATTCCGCCATTTATAGCTCTCTTAATATACCAAATTTTGTTTGTTATTCAGGCATTTATTAATTTATGCCCGAAGAATTTTTATACTGTAACTTCTTCTTTTATAGCATCGTAGCAGTCTGAGCAAATTGTTTCGTGTCCAGAATGTTCGCCCAAATGACGATATTTCCAGCAGCGTTCACATTTTTCGCCTTCAGCCTTTACTACCCAAACTGTTGTATCATTTTCAGTATATTCGTTGAGTACGTTTACCGGTGCGGAATCTGCAACGTATGCTTGAGAAGTGATGAATATATCAGCCAAATCTTTTTCATTTGATTTTAAAATATCAGAATTGTCTGACTTAACATATACGCCTACTTCTAACGAACTGCCAATTTTCTTTTCTGCTCTTAATGGTTCAATGGCTCTGGTTACAACTTCACGAATTTTAAGAATTTTGGTGAAATCTTCTTCCAATTTTGGATTATTCCATTCTGATTTAACTTCAACCCAATCAGCCATAAGAATGCTTTTTAATCCGTTTCTTTGTTTTTCCGGAGTATTCATCCACATATCTTCTGCTTGGAACGGCATTACAGGTGCCAATATTCTTACAAGAGTTTGATATGTTTCAAAAAGTACAGTCTGGCAAGCTCTGCGTGAAAGCGATTTTTTACCTGCTGTATATAGTCTGTCTTTAACGATATCAAGATAAAATGCGCTTAAATCAACTGCAGCAAAGTTCTGTAAGCATTGGAAATATTTGTAAAATTCATAGTTCTCGAAAGCTTCCGTAACTTCAGATGCAACTTTATTTAATTTATGAAGAGCAAATTTATCAATCGGTTTAAGTTCTTCATATTTAACATAATCCACAGCAGGGTCAAAGTCGAAAATATTTCCGAGCAGGAATCTTGCTGTATTTCTTGTTTTCTTAAATATTTCAGTTAATTGACCGATAATATTGTTACCGATTTTAATATCATTTCTGTAATCTACTGATGCTGCCCAAAGTCTAAGTATATCAGCACCGTAGTTTTGGATAATTTCATCCGGTCTGATGTAGTTGCCCAAAGACTTAGACATTTTTCTTCCGTCTTCTCCAAATACAAAACCGTGAGTTAATACTTCTTTATAAGGAGCTTTGCCTTGAGTAGCAATAGAAGTAAGTAATGAAGACTGGAACCATCCTCTGTGCTGGTCTGAACCTTCAAGGTACATATCAACAGGAGTATGCCCCAATTCTTCAGAGCGTTTTTCGACTACTGCTCTCCAAGATATACCTGAATCAAACCAAACATCCATAATATCACGCTCTTGGCGGAAGTGTTTTTTACCGCATTTGGGACATACAAAACCTTGCGGAAGAAGTTCTTCCGGAGTGTGGTTAACCCAAGCATCAGAGCTTTCTTTTTCAAACATTTTTGCAACATTTTCAATTGTTTCATCCGTGCAAATTACTTCTCCGCAATCTTCACAGTAGAAAATAGGTATCGGAACACCCCAAGCTCTTTGGCGTGATATACACCAGTCTGTACGGCTTGCAACCATGTTTCCGATGCGGCTTTCACCGCTTGCCGGAATCCATTTTACATTATGAATTTCTTCCATTGCTTTTTCACGGAATTTATCAACTTTTACAAACCATTGAGGAGTTGCTCTGTAAATTACAGGGTGTTTGCATCTCCAGCAATGCGGATAACTGTGGTTTATGTCTTGTGCTTTTAAGAGTGCTCCGCATTTTTCAAGCATTTCGATAACCATTCCGTTACCTTTGTAGTATGGAACACCAATTAACTCAGGAATTCCGACAATATCTGTCCAAACGCCTGATGCATCAAGCGGTGAAAATACTTCAATATTATATCTGCATCCGACTTCGTAGTCTTCAAGACCGTGTCCAGGTGCTGTGTGAACAGAACCTGTACCTGCATCAAGTGTTACGTGCTCTCCTAAAATTATTGGTGACTTTCTGTCTAATAACGGATGTTTTGTATTTAATAACTCTAAATCTTGTCCGTTGCAAGAGCCGATGACTTTAATATCAGCTTCTTCCCACGCAACGTCGTTTAGGAATGAGCCTAAAAGCTCTTGAGCGACAACGTAAATGTTTCCTTTGTATTCAAAAAAAGTATATTCAAATCTCGGATGCATTGAAATTGCCATATTTGAAGGGATTGTCCAAGGAGTTGTTGTCCAAATTATTGCATATACATCTTTACCTTGAGTATCAACAAAATTATTAATTTTTGAAACGGCATCATTATCAAATTTGAATCTTACATATATTGATGTTGATGTGTGATCAGCATACTCAACTTCCGCCTCTGCAAGAGCAGTTTCGCAAGCTGCACACCAATACACAGGTTTAAGTCCTTTTTCAATGTATCCTTTTTTATACATTTCGCCGAATACTCTGACTTGCTCTGCTTCATATTCAGGTCTTATTGTTAAATATGGGTTTTCCCAATTCCCTAATACTCCTAAGCGTCTGAATGCGGCCTCTTGTCCTTTAAGACTGTTTAGAGCGTACTCTCTGCATTTTGCACGTAGTTCGCCTTCCGTAATTGAATGTCTGCCGCCTTTTAAGTTTTTAACAACGGCATTTTCTATAGGAAGTCCGTGAGCATCATATCCGGGAACGTATGGAGTGTAGTATCCTCTCATTGATTTATATTTAATTATAATGTCTTTTAGTATTTTGTTCATTGCGGTGCCGACGTGAATTTTATCGGAACTTAAATAAGGCGGCCCGTCATGCAGAACAAAAGAATTTGTTTTATCTCTGTTTTCTGTAATCTTTTTATAAATATTATTTTCTTCCCAGAATTTTTGAGTTTCCGGTTCTTTTTTAGTTGCATTTGCTCTCATTTCAAGCGTTGTTTGCGGTAAGTTTAATGTGTTTTTGTATTCCATAACTTATTCCTTTTATTAAACTGATATTTCTTCTGTTTCATGTTTAAAGTCCTGATTAAAACTAACGTGGTGTTCTATTTTTGAAAGAGTGTTAGTTTTAAGATTTTTCATCTTTATAAATTCTGCCATTTTATTATAATCAAATGAATTTTCCCATCTTGCAATAACAACTGTTGCAACGCAGTTCCCGATTAAGTTAACGGTCGTTCTTCCCATGTCAAGGATTTGGTCAATGCCTAACAGTACCGCTACACCAAGAATAGGAATGTTAAAACTTGTTAATGTGCCTGCAAGTACAATAAGTGCTACTCTAGGAACACCTGCAATGCCCTTGCTTGTGAGCATTAGGGCAAACATTATAACAAGCTGCTGTTCAAATGTAAGCGGATGTCCGACAAGTTGTGTTGAGAATATAACTGCCATAGCAAGATATAATGTCGAACCGTCCAGATTAAAAGTATATCCGGTGGGCATTACAAAGCCGACTATCGATTTTGGAACCCCAAATTTTTCCATTATTGACATAGCTTTTGGAAGTGCGGCTTCAGAGCTTGCAGTTGTAAAAGCAAGTAATGCAGGCTCTTGTATAGCTTTAATAAGCCCGCGAACCGATATTTTTACAATTTTGCATGCTGCAAATAAAACAACTGCAACGAATACAGCCAAAGCAACATATAAAGATACAATTATTTTTCCATAATTGAATAAAATTGCGATTCCGTTAGAACCAACAGTATATGCAATTGCACCGAAAATACCGATTGGAGCAAAAAACATTACATATTCAGTAAATTTAAACATTATTGACGCAACTGAATTTAGTATATCTATAACAGGCTGAGCCTTTTTACCTACGGCACAAATTGCAAGTGCAAAAAATATGCAGAATACAACTATTTGCAGGAGGTTTCCGTCTGCCATTGATTGGAAAATACTTGTTGGGAATAGGCTTAACAATAGCTCACCAAATGAATTATGGTGTGTTGTTGATGCCATTTCAACAATTCTGGTTAGGCCTGTATGTTCTGCGGCGATATTTCCCATGCCTTCTCCTGGACGGAAAAAATTAGCAAAACCGAGACCGATAAATAATGCAAGGGTTGTAACAACTTCAAAGTATGCAATAGTTTTAATTCCAAGTCTTCCAAGACTCTTAACGTCACCGTGACCTGCAATGCCGACAACAAGAGTTGAGAACAACAACGGAGCTATAATCATTTTAACCATGCGCAGAAATACTTCTGCCAATACATGCAGTCTAACTGCAAAATCAGGCATTGCCCATCCGACTATAACGCCCAGTATTAATGCTATAAATATTGCTACTGTAAGTTTTGATTGTTTCAAAATCTTTTCCTTTAATACCCTTGTTAGTTAATTATACTATAAAGATAATTTTGTGCAGTTTTTCATATATTAATTTTGATTACATTGCCCGCAATGTAAAGTTTTGTAAACCACAATGTCCACAAAAGCGCAATTATAAAATATATATATACTTTATATATATACAGAACTAAAATGGAGGAGTTTAAAAGTGTCTGACCAAATTATAATAAAAACATTGGACGCAAATACACAAAAGTGGGCGTATATTTGTGATTTTGACCGTAATGGTTTTCTTGAAAATGAAGAAATTAGTGTTTTTAAAAACAATCTGAAAGGTACTTCCATACAAAAAAGCGGCCAGTTCTTTAATACATCAATAGCTTATAAAGTAAATTTAACGGCTCCTTCAGACCAAACAGCAATGTATAATTTGCCAATTCTTGAATTACCCAAACGAGCTTCATTAACGCCTGAACCTCCCGTAAAAACCGGAAATGACACCGGTTATTCAGACTATGATTCAGAAGCGGGAAAAAAACTTGCAGAGATGGCATATCAAAACCGAAACAAAGAAAAAGTAAAAAATAAAAAAGGCAAATGGACATATTTTCTCGGATTATGCGCAACATTTGTTAAAAAAGCCATGCTGGCAGTAGGTTTAATGAAGTCGTACATTACCGGAAACGGCTGTGATATGGCAGGTATATTAAGGAAAAATCCTAAATTTAAAGAAATACCTGTTACGGATACTAACTACAAAAATCCTCCTGCCGGGACGGTTTTATGTTATGGTCGCGGTAAATCCGGTTACAGTTCAGAGTATGGGCATGTGGAAATCACATTGGGTGATGCCGTACCTGCGGCAAAAAATTGTGCTGTGTCAGATGGTATAACCCGTAACATACGTAAATCGTCAGCAATGTTTGTGCCTATTAAAACATAATTGCCTGACAGTTTATAACGCAGTGTTTAATATAAATTCCCCTTATCAAAAATAAAATTTATTTATGGGGGAATTTTATGTTAAATAAGAAAAAATTTATTGCGCTGATACTTTCGTTTTTATTGTTGTGTAACTCGTTGAGTTTTGCAGAAGTTGTTTATAATGAAAATTCTGTTGATATGCAGGCGGTTGAAACGACGCAAGAGAGCCGATATCCTGACTATGCAAAAATGTACGTGGGCGAGGATAAACATGAACAATTTAACCGTAAAATGTTTAATCTGAATTCTAAGCTTAATAAGTTTGTTGCTCGTCCGGTACATATCTTGTGGTCTTCAATTATGCCAAAATTCGGAATAGACAGAATTAGAGATGCATATAATAACATTGAATATCCAAAACGCCTTATCAGTTGTATTCTTCAAAGAGACGGTGAGGGAGTGAAAATTGAAACAAAACGATTTTTGACAAATACTACTTTGGGACTTGGCGGATTATTTGACCCTGCGGATAAAATTTTCAAAATAAAACCTACAAATGAAAATATGGAACAGGCGTTATGTAAGTGTAAAATGGGTTCAGGTTCATATTTAGTTATGCCGGTTTTGAACGCATGTACGCCGCGTTCTATCTGCGGAAGAGCTCTTGAAGCGGCACTTGACCCTACTGTTTATTTAGCATCACCTATTACTTCTGCAATAAAATTTGGTTTAATGCTGAACAGGACTTCTTATATGCAGCCTCTTGCAAAGATGATAGAAACAACATATGCCGATCCGTATGATATTCACAAAAAACTTTTCGGTATTGAAAATTATATACGTAATGCAAATTTGGACAGAGAAGATTTGGTTACTGAAGAAAAACAACTTGTAGAAGAAGGACATCCTGAAATAGCAGAAGAACTTGTCAGTCACTTAGGAGAAGATTCAGGCTATAAAGAGGCGGGATTAAATGCTTCAGATCTTTCTGATATTTTGCCTCTAGGGAAAAATGTTTTAAGAGCGGATATTGTTTTAGACGGTTATAATCCGCAGTCTCCGGTTGTGGATTCAATGAGAACCTCTTTGTTTGAAAATCCGGAAATCAATAAATCGATGTGGAATGAACTGTCTATATGGAACAGGAGTTTTGCAAAAAGAATAAAAACCGGTTCTGTTGAAGTTACAGATGGGCGTGATAATTACAAATTTAAATATATATTGCAAAAAGATAAAACTTCTCCGCTTATTATTTTATATCCTTCGATAGGTGAGGGGGCAGGGGCTCATCACTCTATAGTTTTTGCAAAAATATTTTACGATTTGGGATATTCGGTTGTTATGCAGGGAAGTCATTTTCATTGGGAATTTGTAAAAAGCATGCCACAGGGATATTCTCCTGGTATACCGTACAATGATGCAAAGCAGGTACGTTTAGTAACGTCAAAGATTTTGGATTATTTAAATAAAAAATACGATTGCAGTTTTCGTGAAAAAACAGTTGTGGGGACATCATTCGGGGCAATGGCGGCGCTATATTTGGCACAAAATGAGAGTGAAGAAAATACTCTCGGAATTACAAAATATATAGCAATAAGTCCGCCGATAGAGTTGAAGTATGCTCTTGAGCAGATTGATAAAAACGGTGATGAATTTGATAAAAATTCAGATGAGGTTAAACAGAAGACAGCGATTACCGCAGCAAAAATTCTTCAGCTTGTACAGTTGAAGGACGCAGGAGATTTGAATTTTCAAGCGATGCCCTTTTCCGAAGAAGAAGGAAAACTCATTACAACTTTTATAATGCGTCAAAAACTGTCGGATATAATTTTTACAATTGAAAATGTTCCTAAAAACAAAAAAACGGACATATACAACTTGATAAATAATATGAGTTACAAGGATTACGCAGAGAAATATTTATCTGTAAATTTCAATGAGCCTGTATTGTTAGATGAAAAGGCGAGTCTTTTTGCAATTTCCGATTATTTGCAAAGTAACGATAATTATAAAATTTATCAATCGATGGATGATTATTTAATCAATAAATCGCAGATAATAAAGCTAAAAGATATTGCGGGTAATCATTTAGTATGCCTGAATTGCGGTTCACATTTGGGCTTTCTATACAGAAAAGAATTTGAAGAGGCTTTGATTAATGATATAAAAAACGGCTCATAAATGTTTTCTTATTTTGTGTTATTATATAGTCAGTCGAATTATAGATATGTGGAGAGGTAACTATGGAAAATTATACAAAAGAAGACCTTTTAAAGTTGTATGAAAAACCGTTGGAAGATTTGATTGACATTTCTCATAAAATAACACTGGAGAACTTTGATAATACCGTTGAAGCATGTAGTATTATAAGTGCAAAAACAGGTGCATGTTCTGAAAATTGTAAATATTGTGCGCAGAGTAAACATAATCATGCAGAAATAGAATGCCACCCTCTTATGGATGTGGAAACCGTTAAAAAAGCAGCACTCAGTGCTAAAGAAAACGGAGCGACACGTTTTTGTATCGTAACATCAGGAAGAGTTCCGACAGGACAAGATTTTGAAAAAATTCTGGAAATGATACGTGAAGTTGCGTCAATTGAAGGACTTCACTGCTGCGCATCGTTGGGATTGCTGTCAGAAGAACAAATTGAACGAATAAAAGAAGCAGGTGTAGAAAGATACAATCATAATATCAATACTTCAGAAAATTATCACAGCCAAATCTGTACAACTCATAATTTTTCTGACCGTGTAAATACCGTAAAAACTATTCAGAAACATGGTATTGAGGCATGCTGCGGTGTAATTATCGGTATGGGTGAATCAAGGGAAGACAGAGTTGATATGGCGCTTTCACTTCGTGAACTTAACCCTAAAACAGTCCCTATAAACTTTTTAAATCCAATAAAAGGAACTCCTCTTGAGGGTTATGAAGATAAAATTGATGAAGAAGAAATTCTAAAAACAATTTGTATATTCAGAATAGCTCTTCCTAAGGCTCTTTTACGTTATGCCGGAGGAAGAACAACAAGACTTAGTAAATATAACCAAAAAATAGGAATTATAGCCGGAGTTAATTCCGTACTTGTAGGGAATTACTTAACAACTTGCGGCTCAAAAGCGGAAGAAGACAAACAGATGCTTAAAGAACTTGATTTGGTTATGGGGTAGAATTTATACGTCAAAGAGGCGGATGGCATTTTGCCATCCGCCTCTTTTTCATGTATTATATAACCTATTGCGGTCTAAGTACACTTATAACTGCGTGATTAAGGTTTAAGTATTTTTTTGCAGCTTCTTTTAAATCTGTTTCAGTCAGAGATTCACATATCGGAATATATTGTTCTGCAAGAGCCAAATCGTCACATACTGTCATATAGTACCCGATGGTTTCGCCTATATCGGATACGGTTTCCACTTCGCACGCAAATTGTGATTTAAGTTTTTTCTTTGCTTTATTAATTTCTCTTTCAGAGATACTGTCTTTAAGTTTTTCAATTTCTGATTTTACAAGCTCAATCGCTTTATCTTTGTATTCTGTGTTGAAATTAGCTTGTACAAAGAAATTTGAGCCGTCACGGAAGGCATAATTCTCGGCATCAATAACATTAAATACAGGCTCATCAATATTTTCAATAAGATTTTGATATAATCTTGAACTTGTACCTTCTCCAAGGATTATGGAGAGCATTTCAAGAGCAATTAAGTTTTTTAAATCTTTTGCCTGCGCTCCTAAGAAACCGAACATCATAAAAGAAGAATTGATGTTAGCTGTATTTTCTATGTAAACCGGATGTTCTACAGGCATGTCCGGCTGAATATTTCTTGCCGGAGGTTCAGGTCTTTCGCCCCAATTAAATTCTTTTACTACTTTATTTAAAACTTTTTCGGAATCAAAGTCGCCTACAATAATCGTAGTTACATTTTTAGGTGAATAGAATGTTCTATAATATTCCATAATTTCTTGCTGCGGAACTTGAGAAATAATTTCCGGTGTTCCGATAACGTCACGTTTATACGGATGCGATGTATACATTGCGTGGTTTGTTGCATTGTATACTTTTGTCCACGGCTGATCTTTTCTCATACGAATTTCTTCGATAACAACATGGCGTTCACGTTTGTCTGTTACATTTTTGTCGTTTATGTCAAAAGGTGCGCCCATTTCGTAATCCGGAATTACAGGGTCTGTCATCATATCTGCGTGAAGCTCAATTGCAAGATTAAAGTTTTCATCATTTTCGCCTTTTGGAAGTGTTACATAATAGAAGGTGTAATCCTTCCAAGTAGCAGCATTCACGATTGCGCCGCGTGCTTCAAGAATGTGGTCAAACTCTCCGGCCTTATGTTTATGTGTGCCTTTGAACATCAAATGTTCCAGAAAGTGTGAAATGCCGTTATTTTTGTCATTTTCGTTTATTGAGCCTGTCTTAACCCAGGAAGATACGTTAACCATTCCGCCTTCTTTGTGCGCTAAAACAATCTTGTGCCCGTTATCTTGTTCATATATTTCAACGTCTCTAGTAAGAAACGGATATTTTACTAATGTTTTCTTCATAAATCGCCTCACCTGAGTATTATTATAGCTTAAAATTTAATGAATTGTAAATGTTTGAACTGACTTATACTACTTCATCAATAGCTTTGATTATTTTAATAGCGATTTTCTTTTTTTCTATGGACATTTTTGATAATGATTTTAAGATTAAGAAATTTTCCGCCTTATTTGATATTTCTGAATCTTCTCCGAAATTAAATAAGAACATAAGCGGAATGTTGAGATTTTTTGCAATTTTAAAAAGAACTTTGGAAGAAGGAAAACTGTAACCCGTTTCTGTTCCGGAAATAGTTTGAGGAGAGCAGTCACACAATTCGGCAAGTTTTTCTTGAGTAATACCCATACTTGTACAATATCTTTTGACATTTTCGCCAAATTTTTTCATAGTTTCTTTTTCGTTATAAGTCATATTTAGAGAGTATACGATATTTTCGTATATCACAACCGACTGTATTTGTAGTAGGTACGACTACATTTGTAAATTTTTGTAACAATATTTCCGAAAAGACTAAAGTTTTTTGGAAATATGCCGTTATATAGATTACAATCAACTGCTAATAGAAAATGAAAAAGAAGAGGAGGCAGAATATGGTACAAGTTAGTCGTTTATTTGGTATTGGAAATTCAGTTCGCAGAACAACACCAAGAAGTGTTCAACCAAGACAAAATCCGCCGACAGTAATAAATGCGGAAAGTGGTTGTGATACAGTGAATTTTTCGCGAAATAAAACTCAGTCTTGGGAGGATATTGCGCAAGAATGGAGAGAATATACAAGTTCGATATGGGGCAAGCCTGAACCGAAATTTAAAAACAGAGAAGCTCGTGAACAATATTGGATAACGTACTACGATAACTATATAAGATATTGTGACAAGATTTTAAATTGTGCAAATTTGCCATCAGATGTAAAGTCGGAATGGGAGCATATGAAGAACTCTGCGTTATTTGATAGAAACTACCATTATAGAGATTTAAGTAACTGGAAAAAAGAAAACAATATAAAAACAGAATCATATAATGATGTTTCAAATGAAATGGTAAAGAATGTTCCTGACGGAGCTTCAACAGTTCAAGAAAAAAATGTTGCGAAATCTTATATAGAGAGAATGCTTTCCTGTGATGATATTCCGTCAGATTTGAAAACTTATTGGACAAATAAGAAAAATGTTATAGATATGGAAATTAGGGCTATGTTAAATCAACAGCAAATTAATACAAATGAAAATTGGAAAGATGTTGCAAATGAGTTTGATGAATTTTCTCAAATATATTGGGTTGAAAATGTATTAAAAGGCAATGCAGGACTTGATAAATTAGCATATAATGATGCACAAATGTATTATTATACTGCAACTGTGTCAATGTTGACATATTGCAATCGAATTTTATCCTGTCATGACTTACCTCAAAATGAGCAAAAATATTACAAAGATTTAAAAATGATGTTTCAAACTAATTTGAATTTATATCATACTGTGTCTAATAATAACAAAAGGTATGAAAACATTAAAACAGAATCTTTTAATGATGTTTTAGAAGAAATGCGTGCAAATGTTCCTGATAGCACAAAAACATTAAGCGAAAAACGTTTGGCAATATCTTATATAGAGAGAATGCTTTCTTGCGATGATATTCCGAATCCTGAGTATTGGCAAAATAAGATGGATATTATCGAACAAGAAATAAAAGATATTGAAAACCAACAAAATAACAGATAAGAAAGGATTATTATGACAGATTTTTCAAAAATAGGAAATTATAAAAATTTAGTAATGAACTTTAGTAAACAGATTATTGAAGATAAAAAACTTTGGTTTCCCGAAGGGTTAAATTGTATAAATAGAGAAACATTTCTGAAAGATAACCCTAATGCTGATAAAAGCATATTTGAAACATTAGATTTTGACGGTGACGGCTATATAGAAGAAGATGAATATGCAACAATACAATGCGCTGATGAAGACCAAAATGGCATATTGTCAAAAGAGGAAATCATTCAACTTCATAAAAGAGCATTAGGTAGTACCTTGGATTTTGCACGAAGAAACATTGATAAATGGTTCACGTGTGATGTTAATCGTGATGGCGTTTTGAGCAATGTTGAACATGAAATGACAAAATACCGTAGTGAAGACTGCATTGATATAGAACATATGCGAGATGGTGCAATGTCAAACGCAGAACTGGCTCGAAAATATAATATGACAGAAGAGAACAACATAAGCTGGACACAGACATTAGAAAAACATATGGAAAGTTGGCAGAATTATATAGTAAAATCTACGAAAAATCAGTATGGCATTGAACTTAGCCCAAGTGAAATTATATTAATACAAAAGGAAATGATAAAACAATTAAATACTTGGCTATTCAAAATCGGTGATAATGCTACCGGAAATGCTCCATTATATAATTCTCTTAATGTAACATCATATACTCGTTTGCTGACAGACGAGGATACTGTTTCATGTTGCGGGGGAGATGTTGTGCCACCTCCAATGGCAGAAAATAAAAACGCATGCGAGAGAATATTTTCACCTATTGAAAAGGAAGGTCAGTATAATTCAAGTAAAGAAATGAAGAATCGACTGGCATGGGCTGTTTTTGAAACACCTCCAAGAGAAACATTAGCAACCGGAGAGGATGCAATTACTTTGTGGCAGGATATGTCTGATAATGAGTATGCTCAATTGCATCAAAAATGGATTGATTTACGCAGTATGACAGCTAATGATTTTAGAGAACTACTTAAGCCAGAAAATGAAGCAAAAAAAGAAGAATTTGAAGAAAAATCGTATATGACAGTCGGACAAATAGTACAGTATATCGATATTGTTGAAAGTGTTACGGGAAAACCGTGGGATAGTGATGATTGGAAAATAAATAATGTTGATTTTATTAAGATTCGTTTAATGGTTAATGATACTTTACATGATGAAGAGCTCTTGCATGGTAAAACAAGAGCGGATGTTCCTGAAAACAGGAAAGCACTTCTTCAATTTTTGGAAGAAAAAGGCTGGCTTTATGAGCAGTTTAAATAGATAAAAAATGGACAAAGTCAATATTTTAAATAATAAATATTGTTTATTTTTCTATAAAGTTTTACAAAAATGCCGTTATATAGATTACAATCGGTATTGATATTAAGTAGATATTTTATGTTTAATTTATCCGGTTTAATCAAAATGATTAATACAAATGAAGACCAGTTTATACAGAAAGAAGAGGTTGACAGATTTCTTAATAAAACGAAATCTTTAAGTATCTTTAACGAATATTTGCAATCAATTAATGAACAGATCGATGTTTGGGAATTCAAAGAACAAATAGAACAAATTGCCGAAGACTGTAGAGAACAAACCGGAAATGAAGCCGGTATTATATTTAAAGATAAAAAGTATGAGGAAGAATATAAAAAGTGCACACAAGAAGTTATTAATGAAATACGTGATGATGCTATTCGAAATTATGGTTATTTAGCAAAAGACAGAAACGCTTTTAATCAGCTTTTTTCAGAAATATTAAAAGACGCAAGCAGAGATGGAAATATATCTCGGTTTTATATACAAGAAAGATTAAAGCAGATTCCTTTAAAGGAACCTATTACAATAAATGCAATAAATGAATCAGATGTTTTTAATTTTTGTTTACCGAAAAATCCTGTAGATGCAAAAATTGATTGGTCTGCCAGCAGGAATGTTTTTAATTATCTTAGTTACTATGAGACAACTTTTGCAAATACACCAAAGGAAAATTTGCCCGAAGGCTATAATCCGCACAAAGTTTTTGATAATGGTAAATCAATAGGCTTGGGAATAGATAAAGTTCACAATATGGGATATACCGGTCAAGGTGTTAGTTACGTGATAATAGATAGCTGTCCCTTGGATAGTAACGGACAGCAACACGCAGATATACATTATAAAGAATATTATGGCGAAAGTCAGGGAAGTATATATAATAACCACCATGGCAGGGCTGTAAGTTATATAGCTCAGGAAATAGCTCCGGATGCTGATTGTTATTTTTACTCAGATTCAAATGACGATTATAACAGAGCTATTTTAGATGACTTAAAAGAAATATTAGTAAAAAATAAATCTTTACCGGATAATCAAAAAATCAGATTTATTTCTCATTCTGGTCCGATAAGTCAAGGAGAAGAAGAAAAACAAATTATAGCTGAGCTAGAAGCTCAAGGAATATGGGTATTTTATAGCGGTTGTCCTGAGGATATCAAATATCACGGTTATTTAACGAAAATTGACCCTCAAGGTTCTTCAGATGATTTTAATAATTATCAAATTGGATATTTAAGAGGTATGCGCATACAGGCTGATGGCAGTATTGTTAATCAAGATTATAATGATATTTTGTTTGTTAATTCCGGTAATAGAACAGTCCCTGACCATACATCACTAACAGGGTATCGTCATGATTCAAGAGCAAGTCAAAGTTGGTCAATACCTGTTTTGGCAGGATATTATACTCTTGCTTGCCAAGCTGATCCCAAAATGACAAAAGAAAAATTTTTACAAATGGCTGATAAAACAGCATATATTAAAGAAACGACAATTCCAATATATAAAGAAATTGAAGGAAAAGAAAATGCTGAATATGTAGGACAAACAAAGGAAACTGTACAAATAAAAATTATTGATATAAATGCCCTTTTACAAGCAATAGAAGCTGAAAAGTCGCAATAAGCTGAAAATAACAATATAAATTGGAGCAGGTATTATACCTGCTCCAATTTTAATATTAAATTTAAAATTCGCAAATTAATAGAATCCCTTATCCCTCTTTGGTATATTCGGCATCGATTACGTCATCATCTTTTTTGTCTTCTGATGCTGCGCCTTGGCTGTTTGCTTCAGAGTTAGCGTCTCCGCCTTCTTTTTGAACTGCTTCATATGCTTTTTGAGAGATTGCGAACATTGTTTGTTGAAGTTCTTCAGATAATTTCTTTAACTCGTCTGCCGGTTTATTTTCATCTATTGCCTTTTGAACTGCGTCTTTTTGTTCGCCTAATTTCTTAGAATCTTCATCAGAGATTTTGCCTTCAAAATCTTTAACGATTCTTTCTGCAGAGGCGATTAGACCGTTAGCATTATTTCTGATTTCTGCTTCTTCTTTTTTCTTCTTATCTTCTGTTGCGTTAGCTTCAGCTTCCTTAACCATTTTATCAATGTCTGCTTCGGACAGATTTGAAGAATTTGTAATTGTAATCTTTTGTTCTTTGTTTGTAGCCTTATCTTTAGCTGAAACATTAACAATACCGTTAGCATCGATATCAAAAGTTACTTCGATTTGAGGAACGCCGCGCATAGCAGGAGCGATTCCGTCTAACTTAAACATACCCAAAGATTTGTTATCAGATGCCATAGGTCTTTCACCTTGTAGTACGTTAATATCAACTGCAGTTTGGTTGTTTTCGGCGGTTGAGAACACTTGTGATTTAGAAACAGGGATTGTTGTGTTACGAGGAACAAGCGGAGTCATTACACCACCTAGTGTTTCAATACCAAGTGTCAGAGGGGTTACATCAAGAAGAACTATGTCTTTAACTTCACCTGCCAGTACACCTGCTTGAACTGCTGCACCTACTGCAACAACTTCATCAGGGTTAACAGATTGGTTAGGTTCTTTGCCGGTGTATTCTTTTACAAGTTGTTGAACTGCAGGTATACGAGTTGAACCTCCGACAAGAACGACTTCGTTAATATCGTTTTTGCTCAACCCTGCATCTGACAATGCCTGTTCAACAGGCTTTTTGCATCTTTCTAACAAATCGTGAGAAAGGTCTTCAAATTTAGCTCTTGAAAGAGTTAATTCCAAGTGTTTAGGGCCGTTAGCATCAGCAGTTATATATGGCAAGCTTATTGTAGTTTCAACAACTGAAGACAATTCGCATTTAGCCTTTTCAGCCGCTTCTTTAATACGCTGCATAGCTTGTTTATCGTTTGTTAAGTCCATACCTTCTTGTTTTTTGAATTCTTCGCAAATCCAATCAATAATCTTTTGGTCGAAGTCATCACCGCCTAAGTGAGTATCGCCTGATGTAGAAAGTACCTCGTGAACACCATCACCGATTTCAAGGATAGATACATCAAAAGTACCGCCGCCTAAGTCGAATACAAGAACTTTTTCTGATTTATCTTTCTCCAAACCGTAAGCCAACGCTGCTGCAGTCGGTTCGTTTACGATTCTTAAAACATCTAAACCTGCAATTTTACCTGCGTCTTTTGTTGCTTGTCTTTGAGCATCATTAAAGTATGCAGGTACTGTGATTACGGCTGATGTAACTTTTTCTCCCAAGTAATTAGAAGCATCATCAGCTAACTTTCTTAAAATCATTGCAGAAATTTCTTGCGGAGTGTAATCTTTGCCGTCAATATTTTTCTTATAATCTTCGCCCATGTGACGTTTTATAGATGCGATTGTTTTATCAGGATTTAAAATTGCCTGTCTTTTTGCCAATTGGCCGACTAATCTTTCACCTGTTTTTGAAAAACCAACGATAGAAGGAGTTGTTCTCATACCTTCTGCGTTAGCTATAACGGTCGGTTTACCGCCTTCCATTACTGCTACAACTGAGTTTGTTGTACCTAAGTCAATACCTATTGTTTTTGCCATTTTTTATCTCCTTATATATTTGTTTGCTTTTTATACTATTATTTAACCACTGTTTTAACTTAATCTTTAAAAAATAAACAAAAAATTAATAATTTGTTTTTGTTTATATATTAAGTTGTGTTAAGCAAACTTGTAAAAAAGGCAATTTTATGTTTGTTGTTTACTTAATATAGATATAAGTAAGATAAAGAAAGGGAATATTATAATGTTCAAAAATGTAGTTAAATTTTTACAAAACATTAAACCAAAGGAAATATTAACGAGCGTTTTTAGAGAAACTAAACTTCCGAACGGTACAGTTTTTAAAGAAGGTAAAAAGGCAAACGGCTTAGCGGATAGTTTTACCAGAGTTGTAACTCCGGGTGAAGGAAGTTTTTTAACATCAATTGGTGTAAAACAACTTAGGGTGGATATCGGTAAAACGCCTAATAATATGGCAATGCATGGAAATAAGCCGTACAATGAAGTTAAAAATATTACTTTAGTTGGTAACAGCGGTCAATATAAGACATTTTACAAGTTACAAGATGCAAGAGAATTTATGCAGACTGCAAGAACTGCTCAAGCAAGCGGATTCAAAGTGGGTTTGTAAATGCCACTCATTTATTGAGGTTGAGGCATTGTTGACCATGATAAGTTTTATTAAAAAATTATGTATAGAAAACTTGTAATCCTAAAAATGTAAAAATTTATCCAAAATAGTATTATAAAGTTGTTAAGAATTTTGCTAAAACTCAAGTAATATGCTGAATGTGTAAGATTCTGATATGCTATATTTTATTTTAAAACACTAAATAAACAAAAAATAATTAATAAAAATCGAAGTCTTCAACACACAGTGTCGAAGACTTACGAATTTTTTTATTTTATGTATTAATAATTAATCTTGTATCCTTCTTCTACTACACGAGCAGTACAACCGAATCCTCCTTGGATTGCACCGTCTCTGCATCCGAATTGAGCAAATTGACTATCCCATATGTTGTTATTATTAGCACCATTACTTAGGAACCTTGCTACATCATTGCCGCCTACAGGATACAATATACCGTTTTCTCCCAAATAAAAGAAGAAAATATCTCGTCCGACAAGGTTTGGACCTTCAAGTCCGTTAACATCAATTCCAACTCTTGCTAGAGAATTAATCAAAGAGCCCCCGCTATTTCTAATATTATTTTCCTGTGCAGTATGGTCACTAGCATCACCTGTCCCTACAAAATATGTTGTGCCATTTTTAGCAGCTATTATATGACATGCATTATCAGGTGCAACATTTGAACCATGAGGCAATCCATTGGCACCTCTATTTCCATTAGCATTTAGCTGTCCTAATCTTGCATTTCCATCTTCTGGATAATATGAGCTCATACTTTGCGCTTCTACAAATCCGTTAAGATTCATGAATCTGCCCAATTGGCCATAAAATATAGGGGTGTCAGCTGCATTAGCACGTAAATCATGACCAGCTCCTGCATAGTCATTATTATGCCATAATGTTGTTTCCTGCAATGTTTCAGCATTTTGTGCTGCCATTGCAGTTGTGAATGCATTTTCTAAATTTGATACTGCTGTTGCAAGACGTGCACCGTTTGCCTGATTTCTGCCGTTTTCCACAAGTGACGGGGTTACAAGCATTCCGACTACGCCTATTATACCAAGCGTCATAAGCACTTCTACCAATGTAAATCCAAATTTTTTCATATTTCTAAGCTCTCCATATAATTAGTCTATAATACAATGATATCACGTTTTCATACCTTTGTGAAGGGGCTACGATAAAAATACATTTAATGGTATAATTCCTTTATGGAAGAAAAAGAGCCAAAAAAAATTATAGGCCTTATGTCGGGAACATCCTGTGATTCGATTGATGCAGGACTTTGCGAAGTATATCCGGACATGTCGGTCAAGCTTATTCAAGGAATAAATTATTCTTACCCTGAGCACATCAGAGCAAAGATATTTTCGGCTTTTAGAGGTGATATAAGCGTTAAAGAGTTATGCCAACTTAATTTTGCAGTCGGAAAATGTTTTGCAAATGCAGCGAATACCCTTATTGCAGAGTTCGGAAAACCGGATTTAATTGCGAGTCACGGGCAGACAATTTACCACTATCCTTATGATGAAAAGCTGGATAATATATCTCTTAAAAGTACATTTCAGATAGGAGAAAGCGCTATTATTGCACACGATACCGGATGCATGACTGTATCTAATTTCCGTGAATCCGATATTTCAGCAGGAGGTCAAGGCGCACCGCTTGTATGTTTTGCAGATGAAAAATGGTTCAAAAATTCGCTCGTTCAAAATATCGGCGGAATTTCAAATGTAACAGTTGTTTCCGACGATTGTGCAACATTTGGTTTTGATACCGGCTGCGGAAACATAATGATTGATTACTGCGTTCAAAAACTTTTCGGTCAAAAGTACGATAAAGATGGTGAAATAGCCGCAGAAGGAAAAATTTGCGAGAGCTGGCTTGATTGTTTATTGCAAGATGAATATTATTTTATTGAACCACCTAAAACGACAGGCAGAGAGTATTTTTCACCAAAATATATTGAAAACATCTTAAGAACGGCTCCTGCTGAACCAAAAGATATTATATCAACACTTACTGCACTTACGGCAAAAGCAATAGCACAAGCTTATGAACGTTTTGTTTATCCTGCTTGCCACGTTGATACTGCTATTATCGGCGGAGGCGGAGCATATAATAAAACTATGATGAAATATTTAAGAAGTTATCTTCCGCAAAGAATTGAATTAAAAACCCATGAAGACTACGGCATTTCAAATAATTTTAAAGAAGTCATGGCATTTGCTCTTTTAGGTTACTGTAATTTTTATCACATACCGTCTAATATTCCCTCTTGTACGGGCGCAGAAAAACGAGTTGTTTTAGGTAAAGTTAGTTACTAAATTTATTTATAAAATATGGGGGATAAAGCTTAGCTTTATCCCCCATTTTTAATTCCAACTTAAACCTATTGCTCCAAAATGTATCCTAAAAGAGTTCTTACTCCGGCACCTGAAGCACCTGAAATAAGTTCTTTTTGAGGTTTATCTAAGAATGCAGTCCCTGCAATATCAATATGAGCCCACTTTACATCCTTTACAAATTTTTGAAGGAACAGACCTGCTGCAGAAGCACCACCCCAGCGTGCGCCTGAGTTTTTCATATCGGCAATTTCTGACTTAAGGCTTTCAAAATATTCTTCCCACATAGGAAGCTGCCACATTCTTTCGCCGTTTCTTGCACCGGCATCAATTAATCTCTTAATAAGTTCATCATCATTACCCATAATACCGGCCGCACAAGAGCCAAGAGCTACCATGCAAGCACCGGTAAGTGTTGCCAGATCTATAACTTCATCAACTCCGAGTTCGCAAGCGTAACATAATGCATCTGCCAATGTTAAACGGCCTTCTGCATCAGTATTATCAACCTCTATTGTTTTACCGTTTTTTGCAGTTAAAATGTCCCCGGGTTTATAAGCATCACAGCCGGGCATATTTTCGCAAGCAGCTATAATGCCGTGAACTTCGACTTGCGGATTAAATTCTTTAATAATACTCATAACTCCTAAAACTGCGGCTGCGCCTGACATATCATCACGCATTGTTAACATTGAAGATGCCGGCTTAATATCTAATCCGCCTGAATCAAAGCACAAGCCCTTACCGATGATTGCAATTCTCTTTTTAGGATTCTCGCAAGTGTATTTCATATGTATGAATTTAGGCGGTTTTGCACTTCCTCTTGCTACTGCCAGAAAAGCGCCCATGCCCATTTTTTCACATTCATCTTTGTCATATATTTTTGTTTCTAAACCTAAATCAAGCGCAATAGATGCAAGCTCCGAAGGTGTTGCAAATTGAGCAGGTTCGTTTGCTAAATTTCTTGCAAAAGTCATCGCTGCAGCAATTTTTTCACCCTTTTTTATACCTTCCTCTCCTGCTTGAACATATACTTCTTGGATTTTATTGTTCTTTTTTTCAGATTTATATTTATCAAATTTGTAATCAGCGATATATATGCCCATTGCAAACTGTTCGGAATAATCAAATTCTATTCCGTCAAGCGAGAAAGCAATACGTTTTGCTTCCATCTGCATGCATTTTTTAACTGCTTTTGCAACCGCTTCTCGCAGCTTATTCGGGCAGAATTCCTCTTTTTTACCTAAACCTAAAACCAGAACTTTTCTGAAAGGCTCTTTTCCATATGTTTGCAAAAGATAAGTTTCTCCGAATTTTCCTTTAAAATTATCCTGTGTTATTGCATATTCATTTGCCAAATCGTTTGATGTTTTTTCTCCTTCAAAAAGGTTTACAATCAAAATATCAGATTCAATAGTTTTTACATTTTCAACAACCTTGATTTCCATTTTTATAAAGCTCCTTTCTTATAAAAAGTATTGTATCGTAATTTAAAGGTTTTTGAAATACTCCCATAGCAGTAATTATAATAAGTGTTTGACAATAAAATTTGTTTGGTTTAATATACATCATGTTGACAGCCGGAACAATGGTGCTTAGCTCTGAGGCAAACGTAAGTTTGTGCAGAGTCAGCCAAAAAGAAGGGCGTTTAGCTCAGTTGGTAGAGCGTCTCCCTTACAAGGAGAGGGTCAGAAGTTCGAGTCTTCTAACGCCCACCATAAAAAAGGAAGTGACTTTTGTTACTTCCTTTTTTATTTGGAAGTTTTGATAGCGAGAACCTTCGGTTGAAGTTCGAGAGGATTTTGCGTAGGC